>CAZHKI010000025.1:3415-10045 GCA_964533365.1 uncultured Maribellus sp.
GTACTGCCAGCCATTCGGTAAAATTATTGATGGACGCCTTGGCAGCCGAATAAGCCGGGATTTTGGTCAGCGGTTTGTACGAATTCATCGATGAGATATTCAATACAACACCTTTGCGATTTTTCAGCATGTCTTTGGTAAAAACCATCGTGGGCAGGATGGTTCCTTTAAAATTCAGGGCAAAAACCTTGTCGAACCCTTCCATTTCGAGGCCGTAAAATGTGTCTTCCAGGTGGTCGATGTTTTCATCCAGCATTTGCTCGACTTTTGTTGTGGCCTGCGGACTGTTTCCTCCTGCGCCGTTAATCAGCACATCAATTTCGCCGAGTTTTTCGTTGATTTCCTGTTTGGCTTTTTCCAGCGATTCTTTGCTTAATACGTTGGCTTCAACCCCAATAACCAGGGAATTTGATTCAGCGACAATTTCGGCCGCTACCGAGTCGGCAACTTCTTTGTTGATGTCGGCAATGGCAATTTTCATGCCTACCGAAGCCATGGCTTTTACCATAGCGTTGCCAATAACACCGGCGCCGCCGGTAATCACACATACTTTCCCTTTCAGGTCTTCAAATGACATTGGTTTCATAATTCTGTTTTTTTATTTGAATTCTTTGTAATAATCGACATTCTCCTTGGTAATGATGTCGATCGACGTATATTTTTCTTCCTCAATTTCCCTTTTTTGAACCACATGCCGGAACAGCTTGTTTATTGCATTATACCCTTGTTCTTCGGGACGCTGGCAAATCAGAAATTGTACAATATCCTTTTTCAGAAATTCTATGTTTTCCTTAATCAGGTCATGTCCAATGATTTTGATATCATTTATCTGATATTTTTCCATCAGCCTTCCAACGTAAAATACCTTCGAATTGGTGACAAAAATGCCTTTTATGTTCTTCTCCCGGATGGTATCATTTATGGATTCCATCCATTGTTCGCTATTGGTGTCTGGTACTTCCCGGGTAAATAGTTGGTGTGTGTCCGGGTTATTTTTTCTGTACCAGTCGTAAAAACCTTTTTCGCGTAAAACCAGGTGGTTTTGGTTGTCCATTTCTTTGGCAAAATGGATAACCAGGATATTTCCGGCAGGCAACATCAAATCGATCAGTTTGCCCGAAACAAGTCCGCTTTGGTAGGAGTTCTGACCGATATAACTGATATGCCCGGCATCTTTAATTTCGGAATCGATAAAAACAAACGGGATGTGGTTTTTTTTCAGCATCTCGATTAAAACCAGCGATTCTTTTTTATAAAATGGGGCAAGGACAACGCCATCGGGTTTTAATTCGATGATTTTCTGCGCTTCTGAAACAAATTCTGCCGGATCGGACTGGCTGAACGTAAATGGTTCAATCTGAACGCCGTATTGCTGAAGTTCCTTGATTCGTTTTTGTATCCCGACGAAGGGTTTATTCCAGTAACCTTCTCTGGAGGGCGGGCGGGGGAGAAGTGTGGCAAATGTAGCCGATTTTTTCGATGCCAGTGTGCTTGCCAAAATATTGGGTTTATAATCGAGTTCGGAGATGATGCTCAGAATTTTATTTTTGGTTGAAACAGCAACTTCTCCACGGTTGTGTAAAACCCGGTCAACCGTTCCGATGGATACTTTTGCCTTTTCAGCAATATCTTTAATCCTTATTTGATGATTTGTTTCTATAATGTTTTGGTTTTAAATTGTTTAAATAAAACATCATTGTAATGCATATTACAAAACTACTCATTTTTTTTACATTTCGTGTTCGTACACGGAAAAATGTTGTGCAAAATGTTTTGCAACATTTCACAGGTAACAAAGTAAAAAAGAAGCTATAAACCGGGCCGGGTTTCGAGCAAATACGGATTTTTAATATAGAATTTGATGGTTCGGAACAAGCGGCCGCCATGTGAACCATCCACAATGCGGTGATCGAGCGTAGCCGAAAGTATCATGATTTTTCGGGGGACAATCTCGTCGTTTACCACAACAGGTTTTTTGATGATACTGCCCATAATAAAAACCACCGAAACGTTGGAGGAGGGGAGCAGCGAGCCGTAACCGGTATCGAGCCCGACACTGCCAATGTTTGAAACCACATACGAACCAAAACTGTTGGAGTCGAGCCCGAAATAGGGCATGGAAATGCCCCAGTGAATGGTAATGGTGCGGTACAGCTTGAAAAGCCAGTTCCGGAATGGCCAGGGAATGGATGCCAGCAGCCCTTTCGATTGCATGGCGTCGTTTTCATTTCCTTTGCGCGAATCGCGGATTTTTTCGGAAATCTCGTCGGTTATTTCTGAAATGGTAAGCAGGTCGGCATTTTCAACTTTTACCGATCCCATTTCTCCACCCGGAAGCAAAACGCTAACCATGGCGTCAATTTGTTTACGCGGAACAATTTTTCCTCTTCTGACATACGTGTTCAGTTCCGGTACTTCCTGGCGGATGGCCCGCCCGACTATCAGCGTGAGCAGATAGGTTAAAGTCGTTTTAGTTCCTTCCTTCCGCTTTTCTGCAATATATTTTTCAATTTCAGTAACATCCAGTTCAACCGAACCATAGATTTTTGAATCGCTGGGCTTTTTATAAATGGTGGAAGCTACAATTCGCCAGTTGGTATTGAAATTTTGCTGTTCGTTCATGCAGTATTCAAATTAAATGGTGAACGCCAAATACTTTTTCCGAAAACTGTTTCTCAATTTTATTAACTCAGCAGGCAAAGGTAGTTTTTTATAGGGAATTCCATGAGTGGAAGGAAATGCTACTTAAATTCATTTTAAATTGAATGATTTTGTTGGTTTAAATTTCAATAATTCATAATATTAGCAGGTATTACAAAGTAGCACAGTACTTTTTTATTGTAGCACAATAAACCATGACTGGAACAACAACCAATAACCGTGAACTGTCGAATTTGTCGAAGTCGGATTCGATTGTTGAGACATTGAGTCAATCCATCCGCGAAGGTGAAATTCCGGCAGGTTGTTCATTGCCCAGTGTGGACGAAGCCACCCGGAAATTTGGAGTGGCACGGAAAACAGTGGTCCGTGCCTATGCCAAATTAATTGCCCGGGGTTTTGTTGAATCGAGGCCCCGGAAAGGATATTATGTCATCAATAAGCAGCCGCTGGTGAAAACAAAGATTCTTCTTGTGATTCACAGCTTTGAAGCCCATTTTGAAAGGATATACAACGAATTCAGGGAACGCGTTTCAGGACACAGCGAAATCGAAGTCTATTTTCATCATTACAACATAAAAATGCTGGAACTGATTGTGACGCGAAATATCGACAGTTACGATTTGTTCATTATTTCATCGTTCGATCACCCGCGAATTCCGGCAGTAATCGGGCGTATTCCGGCAGGTAAGGTTTTGATAATATCGAGGAACGACAGGCTGGAAGGGCGCTACAATTCCATTGTTCAGGATTTTTACACCGGAACAGCCGAAGCTCTTTCATCCGTAGTTGACGAAATAAAGAAGTACAGCCGGTTTATTTTAAGTTTTCCAAAAAGCAGTGGCCATTCCGAAACGCTGAAAGCGGGTTTCGAACGGTTTTGCACCGATTATCTCGTTCCATTCCAGGTTGTTGATTCTTTTGAAAATGTGGAAATCTGTCAGCGTTGCCTCTATCTGGTCATCGACGATCAGGATTTAATCAAACTTCTGCAGATATGCAAACTGCGGGGGTGGGAGCCGGGCCGCGATGTGGGCGTCATATCGTACAACGAATCTCCGTTAAAGGAGGTCATCCGCGACGGAATAACCGTGATTTCCTGCAATTTTAAAATGATGGCGGCCGAAATGGCTGAATTTGTGAAAAACAGAGTATCAACTCAAAAAATTATACCAATAAAAATTATCAATCGTAATTCGTTATAAAATGCAATTTTCAGAGAAAAAAACCAATTATCGGTGGGTTATTGTTGCCTTGTTGTTTTATTCCACCACCATCGTTTATTTCGACCGGGTAATCCTTGGAATTCTGGCTCCCTATATTACAGGTGAAATTGGCTGGAGCGAGCAGGAGTATGGTTATGTGGTGTTTGCATTTCAACTGACGTATGCCATCGGGCCGCTGTTTATTGGCTATGTGATTGACCGGCTGGGAACCCGCCGTGGTTTTTCGCTGGCAGTTGTGGTGTGGGCCATTGCCAGTTTATCGCATGCTGCAGCACGCAGTTGGCTCGGTTTTGCCATCGCCCGGCTGGGGCTTGGAATTGGTCAGTCGGCCAATTTCCCGGCCAGTATCAAAACTGTTGCCGAGTGGTTCCCGCAAAAGGAACGGGCGGTTGCAACCGGTGTGTTTAACGGCGGTTCCAACATCGGTCAGGTGCTGGCGCCTTTGCTCATTCCGGTTATTCTCTATTTTTTTGTGTCGTGGCAGTATGTATTTGTGTTTTCACTGGTTATGAGCGCTGTATGGCTGGCACTGTGGCTGGTTTTTTTCCGCCCGGTCAACGAAAGCCGTTTTGTGAACGATGCTGAACGGGAATATATCAGCAGCGATTCGGGCGATCTCGAAAAGGTAAAAGTTCCCTGGAAAGAACTGTTAAGATACCGCCAAACCTGGGCAGTTGCACTGGGAAAACTGTTTGCCGACCCGGTTTGGTATTTTTATCTGTTTTGGGGCGCCAAATTTCTGAACGCCCGGTTTGGAGTGGAATTAAAAGGCCTGGCGCTGCCGTTGGTCGTGATTTATCTGGTGGCCTGGTGTGGCGGAATGGCTGGCGGGGCAATTTCATCCTATTTGCTGAAAAAAGGAAAACCGGCCAATTTTTCACGAAAAATTACTATGCTGGGAACTGCCTTGCTGGTTTTGCCGGTAATGCTGGTACCATTTATTGACTCGTTGCCCGTGTGTGTCGGGCTGATAGCGCTGGCTGCCGCTGCCCACAATTCATGGTCGGCCAATATTTTTACCGTGGCTTCCGATTTGTTCCCTAAAAAAATTGTCGGCTCGGTCATTGGTTTTTCCACTACGGTGAGTTCCATTGCCGGGATGATTACCGCGCTGCTTATTGGTTATGCGCTGAACGAAGCCGGAACCGAAGGTTATGTTTTCCCGTTTGTGATTGCAGCTTTTGGCTATTTAATCGGGCTGCTGGTCATTCATCTCGTTTCGCCAAAACTGAAACCGGTTACAGTTGACAGCCTCAGTTAATATGAATTTTGAAGCTTTAAATAAAATAAATCATATAAAATCAGAAATAAAATGAATTCAAGAGAACGAATTTTAAAAGCGCTCAACCATGAAGAACCCGATCGTGTGCCCTACGACCTGGCTGGTTCAACCTGGACCGGGATTACCAATACAGCTTATCAGAATTTGCGGAACTATCTGGGACTGGAACCCTCGGAACCCAACTGGTCGGATGTGGTGCAGCAGATTGTCGTTCCTTCTGAAGATATTTTAGCACTGTTGAAGGTGGATACCCGCGGCGTTTTTCCGCTCACCAGCCATAACTGGGATGTTTATTCGAAACTGAAAGATGGCGGGGAATACTGGGAATATTTCGACGAATGGGGATTTACCCATCATTTCCCGAAAAACGGGTACTGGTTTTCGCTCGTCAAACACCCGATGGATGCCGTTGATTTTGACGCTGAAGGGATCATTGAAAATTATGCCTGGCCCGATGCCGGGAACAAACTTCGTTTTGCCGGAATGCGCGAAAAAGCCATTCGTTTTCGCAACGACGAAAAAATAGTAATGACCAAAGGGCTGTGTGCCGGTTTGTTCGAAATGCACCAGCGCGTGCGTGGAATGGAAAATGCCATGCTCGATCCGTTCCTCTTCCCGGTCAATTCGGATAAGCTGATTGGCAAGCTGGCCGATTTGAAAATCGAATTCTGGGATGCATTGCTGACCGAGGTTGGCGATGTGGTCGATATTGTGGGCGAAGGCGACGATTACGGTACACAGCAGTCGCAACTGATTGCACCCGAACAGTTCCGCGATTATTACAAACCACATTTTGTGCGGGTACTGAAATTTATAAAAGAAAAAGCGCCCGGTGTTAAAATTATGTTCCACTCGTGTGGGAACGTACGTCCCATTATCCCCGATATGATTGAAATGGGGGTCGATATCCTGAACCCGGTACACATTACCGCAACCGGAATGGAACCTGTTCAACTGAAAAAGGATTTTGGAAGAGACATTGTTTTCTGGGGCGGTGGCGTGGACACTCAAAAAGTTCTCCCGTCGGGAACGCTGCAGGAAGTAAAAGACGATGTAAAACGGAATATCGAAGCGCTGGCGCCCGGCGGCGGTTTTGTATTCAGTACGGTTCATAATATCCAGGCCGAGGTGCCGCCGCAAAATATTATGGCAATGCTCGAAACGATAGAGGAATATGGAATTTATTCCTGATAAAAACCAGAAATTCACAGTCCTTCGTTCATGACTTTCTGAATTGGTTTCCTGATTTATACTTTTATATTTGCAGGGAAACCTTAGCCTGTGTCCAATGAAACGAAGAGACCTTATTAAATCAATCCCGGTAATGGCAACAGTTCCGTTATTTTCTTCCTGGGCAAATGCTGTCATTCCGGGAATTCAGAATCAGGAAGTTGAAATCCGGCAAATTTCCCGTTTTGGCGATGGCCGCGACTGGTTTTTCGAGCGGCGTTACGGAATGTTTGT
>CAZHKI010000025.1:10055-13818 GCA_964533365.1 uncultured Maribellus sp.
TATCCATTGGGGGCTGTATTCCATTCCCGGCTGGCACGAACAACACCAGTGGCGCGGAAGGGTGGAAAGAAAGGAATATGTAAAACTGGCCGCACAGTGGAACCCAACAAAATTTAACCCCGCACAGTGGCTCGATTTGATGGAGGAAGCCGGGATGAAATATATCACCGTAACCACCAAACACCACGATGGTTTTTGTTTGTGGGATACCAAACAAACGGCCTTCAACACCATGAATACTCCTTATAAAAAAGATGCCGTCGGAATGCTGGCCGATGCCTGTCATAAACGAAAGATTCCGCTCTGCCTCTATTATTCCATCGCCGACTGGAACCATCCGAATTATCCGAACGAAGGACGCCATCATGAACTTCAGCCACAACCGCAGGACTCGCCCGACTGGAATAAATACCTGGAATTTTTGAGGGAACAGGTTCGCGAACTTTGCACCAACTATGGCGAAATTCACGGTTTTTGGTGGGACATGAATGTCCCCCAGCACAAAGATCCGTCGATCAACAATATGATTCGGAAACTACAGCCCAATGCGGTGATCAACAACCGTGGTTTTGACAATGGCGATTTTGGCACGCCTGAACGCGATTATGATAACGCCGCCTCCGAGGCCAAAGGATTTGTAAAACCAACCGAAGCCTGCCAGAGTGTGGGCATGGAAAGCTGGGGTTACAAAAAGGACGAAGATTATTATACCGACCGCCACCTGATGAGCAGTATCGACCGGTACCTGGCGCGCGATGCCAACTACCTGCTGAATGTAGGGCCCACCGGAGAAGGAATCATTCCTCCTGAAGCAGTGGCCATTCTGAAGCGGATTGGCCGGTGGAAAAAAGCGGTTGACGAATCGTATGTTAACGTAAAACCCGATACTGAACTCGTCAGCACGTCGGGAGTCCTTGTTACCAAAAGAGACAAAACAGTTTACATCCACCTGAACCGGTTGCCGGTTGGAAACGGGATAAAATTAAAACCGGTGACCATAGCGCCGGTAAAGGCAACCCTGCTTAATTCAGGAAAAAAAGTTGATTTTGCAGTAAACCTGTGCCCCAGCGATCATGCTGAGCAGCAACCTTATCTGCGGTTGCGCAACCTTCCGCTAAACGAAATGGAAAATACAATACCGGTTGTAAAACTCGAATTTGACAGGCCGTTGGAAGAAATTATTCAGAAATCGGATGCGGAAATAAATATTGAATTGACGAAATAAAACGATCGACATACAGTCAAAATACAATTATGTCATTTTTTGATCCACCTTTTCGGTTAAATTATTTCTAAATTGCGAAGCGGAAAGTTTTCCGCTTTTTTTATGAAACGAACATCACGCCAAGGCGTGATAAACAACAATAAACAAATCCGATGTGAGTTCCATCGGGAGAGAAAATCAAACAAGGAGAGAAAGTTCAACCGACAGTTAATCAGCAACTTTGAGATTTTGTACAAATGAAACATCTGGCTGAAAATATTATTCTTCATAAAATACGAGAGGGCGATCAAGTGGCTTTTCGTTATGTTTATGATGTTTATTATCAACGGCTCCTGATTTTTTCCCGGAAGTTTGTCAGCGAAGATCAGGCCAAAGATTTGATACAGGATTCTTTCTTTCAGTTTTGGATGAACCGGGAAAAGATTGAGATTAATCGTTCGTTGTCAGCCTATTTATTTACGGTTATCAAAAACCGGTGCTTCAAAATTCTGAAAGATGAACAGCGAAATAACAGGGGTACGCAAAATTTTGGGCTGAAACTGAAGCAGGAAGAACTGATGTATTTTATCAATTCCGAAAAAAGTATTCTCGAATTCGATATCCGTGATCGGGTTCAAAAAACAATGGAAAATCTGCCGCCTGCTTGTGCCGGGGTTTTCAGGGAGAGCCGTTTCGAAGGACTTTCCAATAAGGAAATTGCAGAAAAACATAACATCTCGGTGAAAGCCGTCGAAAAACACATTTCGAAGGCTTTACATCTATTCAGGGAAGAATTCAAAGATGTGATTCTTGTGTTGTTCTCATTTCTTTTCAAAAAATAATATATTTTTTAATCAGGCGAGGTAGGGTTTCTGCCTCTAAAAATACTCATACAAAATATGAACAGACAGGAAAATCAGCATTTGGTTCAGGCCATTGAACAGTATATTCACGGGGAAGCCACTCCCGAAGAGGAGAAAGTGGTTTTTACCTGGATGAGTAAAAGCCCGGAAAACCGGCAATGGCTTTTCAGGGAAAAGGAGTTGTGGGAAGCATCACAACTGGGTTCGCCCCGGCTGAACGAAATCGAAATCAGTCAGTGGGTTGATTTGCATCAACAAATAAACGAGCCGAAAAAGAACGGGTTCAGGATCAACGAAATACTGAAAATAGCAGCCATTGTTATTTTTGCAATCGGCGCGGGCTGGCTGGGGCATTCTGTTTATTCCGAAATTTCTATAAACAACAGTCAGGCCGAACAAAAAACAATTGAAGCTTCAAAAGGACAAATCAAGGAAATTTTTCTTGCCGATGGCACACATGTGTGGCTGAATTCTGATTCCAGGCTGTCGTTTCCAAACCATTTTTCTGAAACCACCCGCGAAGTAGAACTTTCGGGCGAAGCCTTTTTCGAAGTAACCGCCAGCGAGAAAAAACCTTTCGTGGTGAAAACCGGTAACCATACTGTGAAAGTAACCGGTACACGGTTTAACATTTGTGAATACCCCGAAAGTAAAATTATTGAAACCACGCTCGAAAAAGGAAAAGTAAAAATCATCAGCGGAAATTTTTTTAAAGATTTATTGCCGGGTGAACAATCCAGCTTTCATACCGAATCGGCTGAAATTAGGATCAGTAAAACCGACCTCGAAATTTATACCGTCTGGAAAGAAGGAAGATATGACTTTAACAATGAACCCGTTGGTAAGATATTCCAGATTATAGAACGCTGGTGGGATGTTAAGATTAATTATCCCGTTGAGACTCTAAAAAACGAACGTATTTCGGGAGTTTTACGTAGATATAAACCTGTTGAACAACATTTTGAGGTTATTCAACAGTTAGTTCCTATGGCTTATCGTATTGAAAACGATGTAATTAATGTGTCAGTGAAGGAGAAAAACAGATAGTAAAAACTGAACTAAAACTTAAATATTTGCCTATGAAATAAATAACCTGTTTGAAAAGAAACGGGAAATGCGCCACACATTCCCCGTTACCATTTTTTGTAAATAATTGATTTATTAATTAAAATCATTGCTAAACTATGAAAAAAAAATTAATAGGTTTTCTTCCGTTGGGAAGAAATCTAAAAAAATTATTATTGATTATGAGGTTGTCAGTCATTCTGATTTTATTTACCACTTTAAGTGCAGTTGGCAGCGTCTATTCGCAAACAGCCAAAGTAAACCTTGATTTAAAAAATGCCTCCCTTGTCGATGTTTTTCAATCGATACAGCAGCAAACTGAATTTGCCTTTTTTTATAAGAATGAGCATCTTCCTGTGAACAAAACCTATAACGTAACATTCTCAGGAGCAAGGATCGATAAGGTTCTGGATGAGGTACTGGAAGGAACCGGTTTAATTTACCGGGTATTAAACAAAGACATTGTGATTACAAAAGGCGAAAAATCGGATTCAGGCCGGGAAGATTTGTTTTCACAGCAACAAACCAAAACCATCACAGGGAAAGTCACCGATCAGGGAGGACAGCCTTTACCGGGGGTTACCGTTTTAATTAAAGGTACTACCCAGGGAACAGTTACCAATCCCGACGG
>CAZHKI010000025.1:13828-15630 GCA_964533365.1 uncultured Maribellus sp.
TTTCACTGATCAATGTTCCGGAAAACGCCATCGTTCAGTTTTCATTTGTGGGAATGAACTCGCAGGAAGTGCCGGCAGCCGGAAAACAAACCATCAATGTTGTGATGCAGGAAGAAGTACTGGGCCTTGACGAAGTGATTGTTATCGGTTACGGTACAGCCAAAAGAAAAGATTACACCGGATCGGTGAGTTCCGTTAAAATGGAAGGTTCTCCTTTGTCGATTGCTCCGAACCTGAATGCGCTGGAAACGCTGAAAGGAAATGTTTCGGGATTGAACGTGGGAGCTACCAATACAGCCGGCGGACAACCCAGTATGATGATACGCGGACAGAATTCACTCAGCGGATCAAACGATCCACTGATTATTCTCGACGGCGTAATTTATATGGGCAACCTGAACGACATTAACCCCAACGATATCGCCAGTTTCGATATTCTGAAAGATGCGGTTTCGTCGGCTGCTTATGGTTCAAGGGCAGCTAACGGTATTATTGCCATCACCACCAAAAGGGGGAGCTCTTCAAAACCGGTAATTACCCTCAATACATCGGCAGGCGTACAAACGTGGCCAAACCGCCCGGTACTGATGAAAGGTGAAGAATGGATTAAAGTGGTGAATGCCCGTAATCAATATACCGAAGGTTCCACCGACTGGATGAAAGCCGGCGAATTGGCAAACCTGGCTGCCGGTAACGAAACAAACTGGCTTGATGCCGTTACTCGTACGGGTACCATTCAGGATTACCAGTTGTCTGTTTCTGGCGCCGGGACTGGTCTCAATTATTATCTTTCCACTTCGTACAATAATAACCAGGGCATTATTATGGGCGATGACTATGAACGGATATCCATTCTGGGAAAAATTAATACCGACATTACAAGCTGGCTGAAAATCGGGGCCGATGCGGCCTATTCGAGAAGGGACTATTCGGGCATCCCGGCAAGCCTGAGTGCAGCTTACACCATGTCGCCATACGGCGTGTACTACAGGGATGAAGCAAATGGCCTGCTCGAAAAATATCCTTATACCCAGTCATCCGTTCACCCGTTGTGGGGGGTTAGCGACGGAACCCGGGACAATATGGACATCCGCCAGAACTTCCGTTTGTATTCGTATGCTGTAATTGATGTTCCCTGGGTAAAAGGGTTAAGTTACCGACTCAATTACCTGATGAATCTGGATAAGAACCGTTCCGGAGATTTTTATTATGAAGATTATTATGTATCAGAAGGAGAAGGACTGGCCCGATATGAACCGTCACGTTTGGTCGGTTTTCTGACCAATGCCAACGGTAATATCAACAACAACAGCACTTACAGTTATGTGCTGGATAATATTATCAATTACCGGAATACATTTGGAAAGCATACGGTTGATGGGACATTGGTTGCCACGCGCGACTACAGT
This sequence comes from uncultured Maribellus sp., assembly GCA_964533365.1. Lineage (GTDB taxonomy): Bacteria > Bacteroidota > Bacteroidia > Bacteroidales > Prolixibacteraceae > Draconibacterium. The sequence goes on from CAZHKI010000025.1 coordinate 15,238, forward strand.
AAATATGATATAATGATTGTTTCAGGTTCTGACTTTTCCGCTAACGGTAATACAACTCTTGGGATGAACGGGCTTCATAAAGCTACAGTACAAAAAGTAGATCTTTATGTAAATAATGATAGTAATTCACGTCAGATTGGAGGCAACGAACGCTCGAATATTGGTTATCTGGGGCGTGTCAGCTATTCATACAACGACAAATATTTCTTCACCGGTTCACTCCGCCGCGACGGGGCTTCGGTGTTTGGTGCCAACAAAAAATGGGGAAATTTTGCTGCTGCAGGTGCCGCCTGGACAATCTCCAACGAAGATTTTATGGAAGGCATGGATGCACTCGATTTTCTGAAGTTGAAACTTTCGTGGGGACAGAATGGTAACCAGGGTGTCGGTCCT
>CAZHKI010000026.1:0-15621 GCA_964533365.1 uncultured Maribellus sp.
CGCGACCCTCGGCGTGACAGGCCGATATTCTAACCAAACTGAACTACCGCACCATTTTAATGAACTACTTCAAAATCCCTTTTTCAAAGGTGTTGCAAATATATATTTTCTTTTTTTCCCGGCAATATAATTTGAATATTTTTTTAAACAAACACAACCTACTGATATTCTATTAATTACACCCAAAAATCAATAACCAACCTGAACCAGGTGAGTATCAATCAATTCTTTTTCACCTTCCCATCGGTAACCGGTTAAGATTTTGCTGCCACCAACACACGAATCGAGACAACACAAATTGGATTTAATTATATGAGGGCCGTGAAACCGGCAATAATGACCAAAAAATAAAATCGGAGCATCTTCGGGATATATGAAACTTTGGGGGATAATTTCTTTTGGGATGGAATAAGAAGGCAATAAAAACTTACTTTCAAACGACATTTCTTCAAAGGTTTTTCCTTCAGGACTTTCCCACCACCGCAACCGAAACGTACGGGGTGCAATTCCTTTATTGCTGATAATTTTTAAATCGCCCGGCATTCTGAAATCAATTCCACGGGTAATCGTCGAGATACTTTGGCTCAATTCCGATTTTGGATTTTTCAGCAGTTGCCTGAAAACACTTTTCTTTATTTTACCGGCAGGAAATTCTTTACGAATGAATTCGATAGCCGGAGCAGCCCAACAGGCATGAACAACCCGTATCACATCCAGTTCCAGAAATAGCGGCAACGTCCGGAACCATTTTAAATGCTCCATCCACTCTTCCCGGTATTTGCTGAATTCGCCGAGCGTTTTAAACAGCGCCAAATCATTTCTTCTGTTTGGTTTTACGAGCAGCTCCCCATCTTTATCTTTCATATGATAAACGATGGCATTCATTTCATGGTTTCCTGCAATGGCCAGGGCATTTCCGTTTTCAACCATCTTCCGGATCATCCGGATCGTTTTTCGGATTTGCGGCCCCCGGTTAATAAAATCGCCTACAAAAACAGCTTTACGTGTCGGGTGAACATAACCTTCAGTAGTTTTTTGGTAACCCCATAGCAAAAGCAGTTTCTTCAGTAATTGTGCATGTCCGTGAATATCTCCGATTATATCGTACATAAAATGAATTTAATCCCTAAAATAAAAAATAGCTGCCAGTAATTGACAGCTATTTTTAAAATATTTCAAAATTGATTTTTACCAGAAGTAAGCATAAAACACCAAAATGATGGTAATAATGATAACAGAATTAATGATATCCCAGTAATTGTACGATTCACGTGTTTCGGCGCGCTGCGCAGCAGTAGCCGTCCCGAGGGTCAATCCCACTATCGAATCTGGATCTTTTTTCTTGGTAAAATAACTGATGATCACCATCGAAATAATAACCAAAATAAAGAGATAGATTTCGTAATGAAGCCAGTTGTGCGACAGGAAAATAGTGTAAAGCAATGAATCGTCGGCAATTGATCCTTTGAAAATATTCAATGCGAGCCGTGTCATCCCAAGGGTAAAACCAATAACCAACCCCCATATTCCGGCCGCGGGTGTTGTCCGTTTGGAAATAATCCCCAGTAAAAATACCGCAGCAATTCCCGGCGCCAGTAATGACTGAACATCCTGCAGGTATTCATATAAAACTTTTCCAAGTCCTTTCATCACCGGAATCCATGCAATACCGAGCAGAACAATTGCTACGGTTGCCAGCCGGCCCACAATTACATAGTGTCGTTCCTTTTTGTTCGGCCGGTATTTCTGATAAAAATCGACAGTAAACAACATGGCCGACGAATTAAACAGCGAGGCCAGCGAACTCATTAAAGCCGCCAGGATACCGCCCACCACAATACCTGTAAATCCTTTGGGGAGCAATACTTTTACAAGAGTAGAAAAGGCTGCGTCGTTGCTTGCGAGTGTCAGCATCGGCTCACCGGTTGAAGGATCGATTTTTTGCGTAAGAGCGTAAGCAATCATTCCCGGAATAAGGAAAATGAAAACCGGTGTTAATTTCAGGTAGGCTCCAAAGATAGTACCACGGCGTGCCTGTTTCATATCGCGGCCCGAGAGTACGCGTTGTACAATAAACTGGTCGGTACACCAATACCAGAAACCAATAATGGCAGATCCGAGAATAACCCCCGTCCAGGGGAATTTGGGATCCTGTGGCGAGCGCATCAGGTTTACCATTGAATCACCCAATCCGTTAACATCGGTCTTACGGCAGATTTCAATCATCTCGTTCCATCCGCCAACCTGAATTAATCCGATAACGAGAATGGCTATTGAGCCAAAAAGTAGAATTGGCGTTTGCAACACCGATGTGTAAAGAACAGCTTTCATCCCGCCAAATGTGGTGTACAATCCGGTTAATACCACCAGTCCGATGGCGCTAATCCAGAAGAAATCGATGTTATATCCCCAAAACGAAATGTATTCGATGTTAAAAACATCTTTAAATACAACGCCACCGGCATAAACGGTAACTGCAACCTTGGTTAAAACATAGCTCACCAGCGAAATAACCGAAAGAAACGAACGGGCCTGCGGGTTGTATCTCCGTTCGAGGAACTCGGGCATGGTAAATACTTTACTTCTCGAATAAAACGGGACAAATAACCAGCCCAGCATTAAAATCATCCAGCCGTGCATTTCCCAATGGGCCATGGCCATTCCGCTCTCGGCACCTGCACCGGCAAGTCCAACCAAGTGCTCCGACCCAATGTTCGATGCAAAAATTGAGGCACCAATGGCAATCCAGGTCGCATCGCGTCCTGCCAGAAAATAGTCGGTGGTATTTTTATCCTTTTTACTGATAACCCAAACGACTATTCCGATGAGGGCTAAAACAAAAATTCCAAGAACAATCCAGTCTAACGTACTCATTTTTTGGTTTAATTTTGGTTTTTAATAAGCGTCGAAAATAGTGTTATTTTTTAAAATCAATGCAAAAGTAAGCGCCAAACTCTTTTATTATTTGCTTATTTGTTCTGTTTCTTAACAGAATAGTACAGAACAGGGCATAACGAATGCCGGAAATCAAAACTGAACACAGTCAAATAAAAATTTACTTACAAAAAAACCGCACTCTCACAACAGAAAGTGCGGCTATAAAATAATTCCGAATTAATTTATATTAAATCCCCATAAAAACAGGGATCCTTATATCAATTAAACCATAATTAGTCTGCGCGTTTTGTAACCTTGCTACCAATAACTGCATAAAACAACAGGTAGCTAAGGCCGGCAACCATTACCCAATAACTTGGAATATATCCGGCTGCATCGGCAACTGCATTTTGAACCAGTGGGATAAGTCCGCCACCAACTACCAAAGTCATAAAAATACCGGAGGCAGCAGCAACATATTTTCCAAGCCCTTCTACGGCCAGGTTAAATATCCCACCCCACATAATTGAAGTGCATAATCCAACCAAAACAAACAGCATGGCATTAATTGGCACTTTTTCAAAACCAAAAGACAACGAACTTCCTGCCGACTTAAACACAGGCATATTAACCATTGTTGAAGGTGACAAAAAGATAGCTGAAAGCACAAGGATTAATCCCACGAAAGATGCAACTGTCAGCATTGTTTTACTGGAAATCTTACTTCCCAGAGCAGCGCCGGTTAAACGGCCAACCAACATCAACAACCAGTATGTTCCGGCTACAGAACCTGCAATGCCTGCTCCCATTCCAACGGCTGGATCTGCTAACCAAAGCATCATTGTTCCGGGAACACCAATTTCAACACCTACATAAACAAAGATTGCAATGGCACCCAATACAAAATGACGGAATTTCAAAGCACCCGACATTAAATTTTTCAAAGGTTCTTTGGCAAATTCCAAACTAGGTTCAGGAATTGTGACAAACAAGAGTACAAAGAAAACAAGAGCAAATACGCCCATCGCGATGTACATTACAGGGAAAATATCAGAAATCCTTGCTTTTGTTGCTTCACCAATCAAAACACCTACGAATGCAGGAGTAAATGTTGCCATTACTGAATTAAATGAGCCGCCAACCTGAATCAACTGGTTTCCTTTATTGCCTCCACCGCCTAAGGTGTTAAGCATCGGATTAACAACGGTATTTAACAAAGTCATTGAAAAACCTGCCACAAATGCACCGGTCAGGTATACTGAAAATGCTGATCCTTCTCCTGCATAACCCGAAAGGTACTGAATTCCAACACCAATAAACCCAACTGCAATGGCAATTAGCGCTGTTTTTTTATAGCCAATACGCTGCAACAGGATACCACCAGGAATACCCATCACCGCGTAAGCAATAAAATTCATGGCATTACCCATCATTCCCTGGAAGTTACTCGCACCAAACTGCGATTTTAACACTACTCCCATCGGAGCTGCCAGGTTGGTAACAAATGATATCATACCAAAGAGTAGGATCATCATAAAAATAGGAACTGCGTAATTTTGTTTTTTAGTTTCCATAATAAATTTTTATTGATTATAAGTAGTTAATAATTATTACTTTTAAAATGAATTCGAGGTAATTCACGCAACCTTTTTGCAGCTCCTTCTGCGGTAATATCACGTTGCGGCATGGCCAGCATTTCGTAACCAACCATGAATTTTTTGACACTTGCCGAACGTAGCAGTGGCGGATAAAAATGCATGTGCAGGTGCCATTCCGGATAATCTTTTCCGTCGGTGGGTGCCTGGTGTAATCCGGCCGAATAAGCAAACGACACGTTAAAAAGGTTGTCGTACATGATGGTCAGTTTCCGGTACATATCGGCCAATCCGGTCCGTTCTTCATCCGTCAACTGGAGCAAATGCTGTACCGGGCGTTTGCTGATGATCATTGCTTCGAACGGCCAGACCGCCCAGAAAGGGATCAACGCTGCAAACGATTCGTTTTGATCAAGTATGCGGATTTCCTTCTGCAATTCCGCATTCAGATAATCGGACAATAAAGTATTGCCATGCTTTTCGAACCAGGCTTTTTGGGTGGTACTTTCTTTGGCCGGTTCAACCGGGATACCGTGCGACGACCAAATCTGCCCGTGAGGATGTGGATTGGAACATCCCATTATTTCACCTTTGTTCTCAAATATCTGAACATAATTGATGTTGGGATTTTGGCCCAGTTCTTCATATTGTTCGCACCAAACATCCACCACCTTCCGGATGTCGGCCACTTCCATTTCAGGTATCGTCAGGCTGTGATTTTCGCTAAAACAAATCACTTTACAAATTCCACTTTCACTTTCAGCCTGGAAGAGTTCACTATCTTTCACCTTTCCTTCAGGAGTATCGGTTAAAAGGGCGCTGAAATCATTGGTAAATACATATGTCCCTTTATAATCGGGATTTGTTTTTCCGCCAGCTCTTTCGTTTCCGGGACAGAGGTAGCAGTTTGGGTCGTAGGATGGGCGTTCCTGTACTGCTGCTTTTTCAACCTGTCCCTGCCAGGGTCGTTTGGCACGGTGGGGCGACACCAGAATCCAGTCGCCGGTTAATGGATTATATCGTCGATGCGGATGGTCTTCAATGTTGAAATTCATCGGTTCGTTCTATCAGTTCTTTTCAGGTAAATGATTATCAACTGCTTATCAGATAATAATCCGCCCTTGGGGAGGACGGATTATCATTCTTTTCACAAAGTTAAAAGTTCGCCTTAAATAGTAAACTTTTACTGCAACTTTTTAAATTATTTTTTACAGTTCAAGTTTTACCGAACCCTTTTTGCGGATAAACAATTTATGGCAGGAACCTTTTCCGTAAACGTGTTCCAGTGTTTTTACGTATTCATCCAGTTTTTCCTGAGGGACAAAAGCCTGAATAGTTCCGCCAAAACCGCCACCATGAACACGCCATGCGCCACTGCCTTTCAGTACCATTTCGCTCAGGGCCAGTGCCAGCGAGACGACCTGTTCATCTTTATGAACCACATCAAAAATGTTCTGGTTGTACATGTACGAACTGTATCCCGATTCGACCACCATTTTCAGAAATGATCCGAAGTCGTTGTTTTCGAGAGCAGCCACCTGGTCGGCAACGCGCTGATTATCGCCCTGAAAATGGTAGGCACGCAAAAGAGCCCGATCTCCGGTTTTTTTGCGAATTTCCGGAATTTTCTCAACAATCTGTTCCAGCGTCACTTCACGCAGAACCTTAGCTCCCAGCTCGGCCGCAACCGATTTCATTTCGGTGGGCAACGAAGCATACTCGGCCTGCGAAGCGGGATCGTCGTGTCCGCCACCCACATCGGTAATTACCAGCGAGAACCCGGTGGAAACAAAATCGAAATTCACCTCTTTTACGATGGGATTGGCCGGGTCTTTAAAATCGATGGTAATCAATCCACCTACTGAACAGGCGGTTTGATCCATTAATCCGCAAGGTTTGCCAAAATAGTTGTTTTCGGACCACTGCCCGATGATGGCATTTTCAACGGCCGACATTTTTCCTTCGTTAAAAAGTTCGTTGAGGATAGCGCCAACCAGCACCTCAAACGAAGCCGAAGAACTCAGCCCTGAGCCTTTCGGTACACGACCTTCGATACAGGCGTCGAAACCTCCTGTCTGGTATCCTTTTTCTTTCATCCGGGCACAAATACCTTTCACCAGCGATTCCGAGGTGTAATATTTCGAAGGATCGATAGAAAGATCAGAAAGATCAACCTGAAATTCAGGATAACCGGCCGATTGAATGCGAATAATGTTGGTTCCGTTTGGCGCTGCAACGGCAATGTTATCGAGGTTGACAGCACCGGCCAATACCCGCCCGTAATTATGGTCGGTATGATTTCCTCCTATTTCGGTCCGCCCAGGCGAACTGAACAACGAAACCTCGCTGCTTCCATACGTTTTTTCAAATTCGCCTAAAAGGGTGGCATAACGACTGGCCTGCTCTTTCAAAATTGTGGCATCGGTTCCGTACAACTCGTGAAACAACGGATGGTTTCCGCCGTTAATCTTTTCAATTAATTGATGAATCTTAGTCATGATTACTTTATTGATAATTTCAATTTTTTTTATTCTAGGTACCAGTAGGGACAAATATATGTTTTAAATCATTTTTTACGGTTGCTTCAAAAATGTTACACAACAGAAACCCGGTTACAAACTTTTTCTTACAATCAACCGGGAAGGATTTCTGACGAGTTCATTTTTATGATTCAAAATCATATTAGCCAATGTTTTACCCATTTCAACAAAATCAGTTGAGATGGTAGTAATCCCTTCGGCAACCACTTCTTTCAACGTGGTATCGTTAAACGAAACCAGACCAAAATTATCCCCCAAACGGAAATGATAATCCCTGGCAATTTTTACCATCTCCACCAGGTCGCGATCGGAAATCAGAAAATACGCTTCGTAAAGTTCGGGTTTCACCCCGTTTAACGACTTAATAATATCGTATTTCATTCCATATTCTTTGCAAAACCGTTCAAATCCTTTTACCCGTTGTTCAGGTTCCTTACCGCCCGGATGTACAAAAACCAGCTTCAGGTATTTCTCAAGAAAAACACTCCCCTCGGTCAACGCATCGTAAAAATCCTGTTCAAAATGCTGGTAAACCGCCGGGTAATTTTTTAAATCAGCTTTCATCCGGTCGAGAATATATACTTTGTCTTTCGGCAATTTCGAAATTAAATGACTGGTATTATCGAAGGTGGCAGGCATAATAACGTAGGAAGTATAATTCCCGATACTTTCGAGGATATGGTTTTTAAAAACCTTGTAATTAAAATGATGAAAATAAAGATCAACATTAGCCATCCCTTTCAAATTGGCAATCAGCGAATTGTATAAATCTTCCTTAAACGCATTCAACTCGTCGAAAAGGATAAAAATCCGTTCTTCGGGTGGTAATTCAGTGGAAGCAACATAGTAGCCTTTTCCGGGCTGGCTCAGTAATACTCCTTTCGATTTCAGCTCGTTAAATGCCAGCATAACCGTATCGCGACTGAGGTTATAATCGGCGCAAATCTGGTTAATCGATGGAACTTTATCTCCTTTAACCAGTGATTTCCGTTCAATGGCCAACTGCACCGAATCGATGATTTGCCGGTATTTGGGTTTTGACGAGTCTGTATTGATCGTAATTACTTTTTTTGCCATTCGTTAGTCAGGTTTTCGCAAAAATAGTTGATCCAAAATTAATATGATATGCTTTATAACACCACCAGTACCCACCAGTACGATCATCCAATTTTTGCAACTTTGCAGAAGTTCAACAAAAAAATGTAAAAATGAAATCAGATACACGTACTTTAGGAAATTTACCCGACGGAAGGGAAGCTTTACTTTTTATCTTAACCAACGACCAGAACATTACAGTAAAAATCACCAACTACGGTGCTATTATTACCGAAATCATAATGCCCGACAGAAACGGAAAAACCGAAAATATTGTTTGTGGTTTTGAAACACTGGAACAATACCTGAATAAAGAATACCTCGGGAGCTATCCCTATTTCGGGGCCATTATCGGGCGTTGTGGAAACCGGATTGCCAACGGGCACCTCGAAATCGACGGGGTCAACTATGCAATGGCTGTCAATAACGGGCCGAATCACCTGCACGGCGGGCTCACCGGTTTCGACAAAAGGCTGTGGGATGCCGAGCCGGTTCAAACCCCGGAATATGTTGGCGTGAAACTTTCGTACCTCAGCCCCCACATGGAGGAAAATTACCCCGGCAACCTGAAAGTCACCTGCCTTTACTCGCTGAACAACAACAACGAACTGGGTATCGAATATTTTGCCGAAACCGATAAAACCACCGCGGTTAACCTGACCAACCATACCTACTTCAATTTAACCGGCGGAAAAGAAAACATTCTGAACCACGAGTTAAAACTCACGGCAACCGAAATGACCGAAATGGTTGAGCAAATTCCAACAGGGAAAATTGTCGCGGTAAAAGGAACGCCGTTCGATTTTACTGAATTCAAAACGTTTATCCGCGATATGGCTACTTTGCCCACCGGCTACGACGACAACTTTGTGCTGGGCAACGAAACCGGTGAAATGAAATTTACCGGGATTTTGAGAGAAACCACCAGCGGAAGGCAAGTTGAAATCTATACAACCCAGCCCGGAATGCAGTTGTACACCGGCTACTGGAACCCGGAACTGACAATCGACGGTGTTAAAAAATTCGGCAGCTACTCGGGGGTGGCGCTTGAAACCCAGCATTACCCCGATTCGGTTCACCACAGCCACTTTCCATCGGTCCTGCTAAAACCGGGAGAACAGTACCATCAAAAAACCATTTATAAATTTGGAAATTAATCTGTAAAATGCCCGGTTCAGGGCATTTTTCTTTTATATAACTTCAAAAACACCCTGTGAGTTTTTTTTATACATTTGGCTGACTTTAACAATAAAATTCAAATCTGCTAATTATGAAAACAATCATCGAACTATTTGAAACTGCAGTTGCCAACTACCCCGACAACATCTATTTGTGGGAAAAAAAGGATGGAAAATACCAGGGAACCACTTACAAGGAAACAAGGGAAAAAGTACTCCGGCTTGCAGCAGGGTTAGTTTCGGTTGGATTCAAAAAAGGCGACCGCGCCGGACTGGTTGCCGATGGCAGAAACGATTGGATTATCAGCGAACTGGGCATGTTGTATGCCGGAGGGATTAATGTCCCGCTATCTATCAAACTGGAAAAGAACGAACTGAAATTCAGGTTAAAACACAGTGGCAGCCGGTTTGTTTTTGTCACAAAACAACACGCCCAAAAAATTGAAGAAATCCGAAATGATTTGCCCGAACTGGAAAAAGTAATTTTTATTGACGGGAAAGAAAATCCCGGAGAAAATGACATTCAATACCGGGAACTTTTCAGCATGGGAGATAAGTTCCGAAAAACAAACCTTGAGCTTGTGGATTCCATCTGGAAAAACATTCAGCCCAACGACCTTGCCAATATTTCCTACACATCGGGAACAACCGCCGATCCGAAAGGAATTATGCTTTCGCACCTGAATTATGCCGCCAATGTGGTTCAGTCGAACACCCTGATGGAACTTCATTCCGATTGGAAAACCCTGGCCATTTTACCATGGGACCACGCTTTTGCACACACCACCTGTCTTTACGCATTCATGTACAAAGGGGCCAGCATTGCTTCGGTTGAAGAAGGAAACACCCCATTTGAAACCCTTCGGAATATCCCTAAAAACATCAAGGAAATCCAACCTTCGCTGATGATGAGCGTACCGGCGTTCTCAAAAGTATTCCGGAAAAATATCGAAAGCCAGATTCAGAAAAAAGGAGAAACGCTGTACAAAGTATTTCAGTTTGCGTTAAAAGTGGCATATGCATACAACGGATATGGTTTTAACAAAGGAAAAGGCTGGCGCATGTTGCTAAAACCGCTGATGATGCTTTTCAATCAAATCCTGTTTAAAAAAATCAGGGAAGGATTTGGAGGGAAACTACAGTTCTTTATTGGAGGCGGCGCCTTACTTGACACCGAACTTCAGCGATTTTTCTATGCCGTGGGAATTCCCATTTGCCAGGGTTACGGACTAACCGAAGCTTCACCGGTCATTTCGTCGAACGCGCTGAACGCCATTAAATTTGGTTCATCCGGGAAACTGGTCAAATATATGGATCTGAAAATTATGGATGAAGATGGCAACGAAATGCCTGTTGGGCAAAAAGGCGAAATCGTCATCAAAGGTGACAACGTGATGGCCGGCTACTGGAACAATCCAACCGCAACCGCCGAAACAATCAAAGATGGCTGGTTATATACCGGCGACTTGGGTTATATGGACAAGGACGGGTTTTTATATGTTCTGGGGCGTTTTAAAAGTCTGCTGATTGGAAACGACGGAGAAAAATACAGTCCCGAAGGAATTGAGGAAGCACTGGTCGATCAGTCGCCGTTCATCCAGCAGGCCATGCTGTACAACAACCAAAATCCATTTACAACAGGGCTGATGGTTCCCGACATTGATGCCATCAACCGCGAACTGAAAAAACGGGGAATCCTTGCTGCCAGCGACGAAGGTAACCGCGAAACACTGAAAATTATCCAGCACGAGATAAATGAATATAAAAAAGGCGGAAAATACGAAGGAATGTTCCCCGAACGATGGCTGCCGGCTACTTTTGTGGTTCTGCCCGAGGCATTCACACAGGATAATGGACTGATTAACACCACCATGAAAATGGTACGGGGTAAAATCACCACATACTTTAAAAAAGAGATGGATTTCCTTTATACTCCGCAGGCAAAAAACATTGAAAACGAAATGAATTTGGAAGCCATAAGAAAATGGAATTCGTAACTTTGCGGCTTTAATTTTCAACCATGATTATTGAGACATTTTCCTATCCCCGGGCCGCGGTTATCGGAAACCCGTCGGATGGGTATTTTGGGAAAACCATTGCTTTTGTTTTTTCCAACTTTATTGCCAAAGTCCAGTTATATCAAACACCCGAACTCGAAATTAAACCGCAGCGGCTCGATGGCACCCATTTCAACAGCATGAAGGAGTTGGTGGAAGACATCAACTTTGCCGGCTATTACGGCGGGATGCGCCTTCTGAAAGGAATGATCAAAGTTTTTTATGAATATTGTCTGGATAATAACATTCCACTCGTAGATAAAAACTTCACCATCCGTTATCATTCCAACATCCCGCTGCGACTGGGACTTGCCGGATCGAGCGCCATCATCACAGCCTGTTTGAAAGCGCTGTGCCGGTTTTATGGTGTGGAAATTCCAAAACCGGTTTTTGCCAACCTGGTACTTTCCGTCGAAACCAACGAACTGGGGATTTCAGCCGGCTTGCAGGATCGGGTGGCACAGGCATACGAATCGCCGGTTTTTATGGATTTCGACCGCGAAACGATGGAAAAAGACGGGTACGGCATTTACGAAAAACTGGATGCAAACACGTTCCCGCCCTTTTACATTGCTTTTCGGAAAAACCTTTCGGAAGGAACTGAGATTGTCCACAACAACCTGAAAGCCCGCTTCGAAATCGGCGATCCCCGGGTTTTGCAGGCCATGTTGCGCTGGGGACAAATTACCGTCGAATTCAGGGATGCCTTAAACACCGGCGACTACGAAAAAATGCACCAACTGATCAACGAAAACTTTGATCTCCGGAGAAAAACCGTCCGCATTTCGCAGGGAAATATCGAGATGGTTGAACTGGCCCGCTCGACAGGCGCCAGCGCCAAATTCACCGGATCGGGGGGAGCCATTATAGGAACCTACCGCGATGAAAAAATGTTCGACAACCTCAGGGAAACCCTCAGCAAAAAAGGAATTGATGTATTCAAACCCAATATTGTAAACCATCAGAATGATTAAAAAAGCAGTTATCCCGGCAGCCGGTTACGGAACGCGTTTTTTGCCGGTTACCAAGTCACAGCCCAAGGAAATGATCCCCATTGTTGATACGCCTGTTATCCAGTATGTGGTGGAAGAAGCCGTGGCCAGCGGAATCACCGACATCCTGATGATCATCGGAAAAGGGAAACGCGCTATTGAGGAACATTTCGACCGCAGTCCCATTCTCGAGGAGTCGTTGCTGGAGAAAGAGAACTACGAAATGCTGGAGAAAATCAAAGCCATATCAAGTATGGCCAACATCCATTTTGTTTGGCAGAAAGAGATGAACGGGCTGGGCGACGCCATACGTCACGCCCGGTACCATGTGAACAACGAGCCGTTTGTAATTCTGCTGGGCGATACACTGGTAAAAAGCGAAAGTGGCCCGGTGACCAAACAACTGATAAAGGTGTATGAAAAATACAAAAGTTCGGTTGTCGCTCTTGAAGAGGTAAAACCCGAACTGGTACACCGTTACGGGATTATCGACGGAATACAGGTTTCACAGAATATTTTCAAAGCCAGCGACTGGATTGAAAAGCCATCGCCCGAAGAAGCGCCCTCGAACCTTGCCGTGGCCAGCCGCTACATTTTCACCCCCGAAATTTTCGACTACCTCGAAAAAATTGAACCTGGTAAAAACAACGAAATCCAACTCACCGACGCCATGCGGAAAATGGTAAAGCACCATGACATGTACGGAATGAAGTTCAACGGAAAACGGTACGATATTGGTAATAAAATGGGATTTCTGAAAACCAACATCGAATTCGGGCTGCATGATCCCGAAATCGGGGAATCGCTGAAAGCCTGGCTGAAAGAGTTTGCAAAAGATTTGTAGCCGTTAAACGGCAGGTATTTATTTTATCAGGCGTGGTTCCCTATTTACTTCAGGGAATCAAATTAACATCAATAATTCTGGTCAACCACCAGGGTGTCGCAAACAGCCGCTTCGAGCCGGTATTTCAGCAAAGTCTGGTATTCATCTGAATAATACCAGTCGTCCAAATCCTTTTTTGAAGGAAATTCAATCAGAACAACCTTTGTGTAACTCCACTTCCCCTCCCTCACCTCCGGAGTTTCGGTTACAACCCGGTATTTCCCGTTAAATTTTAGAAATACGTTCCGGGCACCGGCCAAATATTTCCGGTACGTTTCCTCGTCGTTAATTTTAATGTTCGCAATGAAATAGCAACTCATATTATATCAGTTCTTAAACGTTTATCATGTTACAAACTGGACTTTTTACCGCAAATGCACCAGCAAATCGTAAATGGATTGGAAAACGGCTGTTTCTTTTTTGGTTTTTAAAAGCCATGAGTTCTCCTGTATCGTCACAAAAAAATCGGGTTCGGCTTTTACAACAATCTGGTATCCGAGGCGGTTCAGGGCGCGCAGGGTCCAAATCAGGTTCAGCCCCTCGCCTTCCACTTTCACTTTCGCTTTAAATTCTTTTTTGAAAAAATATTCGCCTTCCTGCATATCGAAACCGACGTTATCGTTGCTGAACAACTGGTTCAGCCAACCATTTAACACGGCATCCTCGGGGGCGCCCTGGTAAGTACCCGATTCGGTAATGATCCAGAGTTTGTCCACCTCGCGCAAGGCGATATTCAGGTCGTGGGTGGAAAGCACAATGGTTTTTCCCCGTTCTTTGGTTAGAACCTGCAGGAGATGAAAAATTTCGTATTTATTGCTCACATCGAGGAAAGCCGTAGGTTCGTCCAGAAAAATCACCGGGGTATCCTGGGCCACCGCCCGGGCAATCATGGCGCGCTGCCGTTCGCCATCGCTGATGCGGGTGATCTGGCGGTTTTCGAAACCCCTCAGCCCAACTTTTTCGATAGCTTCGTTTACTTTCCGGTAATCGGTTGGGGTCAGCCGTCCCAGCCAGTTGGTGTAGGGATACCGACCAAAGGCTACCAAATCGAAAACCGTCATATTGGCCACGCGGATATTTTCGGTCGAAACAAAACTCATAATACGGGCCATTTCTTTGGGACCCAAATGGTTCAGTTCGTTTTGGTTGATTTTAATCTGTCCGGAAAAATAATTTTGAAAACCAGCCAGTGTGCGTAAAAGCGTACTTTTTCCAATTCCGTTACAACCGATTAAGGCCACCATTTCGCTTTGTGCCGCCGAAAAATTTACTCCTTTTAAAATTTCCAAAGGAGTTCCGCCCGGTTGTTCATAACCGACCGAGAGGTCTTTCAGTTCGATATTAAAACCTGGTGACTTGTTCATGCTACCGAATCAAATTTTTTATTCTTGATAATCATCCAGATGATGATGGGAATGCCGATGATGGAAGTGACGGAATTGATGGGCAGCGTGGTTTGCATGCCTGGCAGTTGCGAAACAATATCGCTGAAAAGCATCACAATTCCACCGGTAATGATCACGGCGGGCATCAAAACCAGATGGTCCGATGTTTTAAAAATCACCCGGCAGATGTGAGGGACAGCAATCCCGATAAAGCCAATAGGGCCGCAAAATGCAGTGACAGTCCCGGCCAGCAGGCTGGTGCTCAGAAAGATTAAAATCCTGCTGCGGGTTAATTGAACTCCGAGCGAGCGGGCATAATTTTCACCCAACAAAAAAGCATTCAAATCTTTAATTTTAAGAAAAGCCAAAACCGTTCCGGCCACAATAGCAGGCGCCATTACCGAAAGTTGCGAACGGGTAACGCTGCCGAGGCTGCCCATTGTCCAGATGACAAAAGCCTTCAGCATCGATTCGCTGCTGAAATACTGCAAAATGCTGACAACAGACGAAACAGCGGCAGTAAAAAGAATACCAAGTATCAGAATGGTCATAATATCATTTACACGGGCCGAAACATACAACACCAGGAGCATGACCAAGAAAGAACCAAGCCAGGCTACCACTGCCAGCGACCAGGCCCCGGTTACCGAAACCACGCCAAATGACAATACTGAAGAAAATCCCAGAACAAACAGCGCCACCCCCAGACTGGCACCAGCACTGATCCCTAAAACATAAGGGCCGGCCAGCGGATTGCGGAAAACCGTTTGCATCTGCAGCCCGCTTACCGACAACGCTGCACCGGTTAAAACAGCCGTGATGGCTTTGGGCAACCTGAAATCGATCACAATGGTTTGAAATGTTTCGCTGGTTTCGGCTGTTGGGAAAAAGGCCAGAAAAATCTGTTTTACAGGAACAACCACCGAACCAAGTAATAAATCGGCAATGAGCAGCAATATAAAAAGTATAGACAGGATTAAAAAAATCAGGGAGTAAGGCCGGGTTCTGAGTTGATTCGC
>CAZHKI010000027.1:0-15587 GCA_964533365.1 uncultured Maribellus sp.
TTAGTAATATGATGGGAATTAACGACCCCGGGGTTTACCTCGGATATTTGTTTGCGATATTAGGCCTGATAGCCTGCGTGGTTTATGGTATCATCTTCTGGAACAAAGGGATGGAAAACGACATCGCCGAAATCACGAAAGATTTGGAGTGGGAACAGAAAGACGAACAGATTAACTACGAAATCTAATCGGGGAGGTTATCATGAATACATTTACATTAGGTTTGGTTGTTGTTATTTATTTGCTGGTGATTGCCTATTTGGGATTTATGGGTTACCGTAATACAAAAACGGCAAACGATTACCTGCTGGCAGGCCGTGAAATTCACCCGTTCGTGATGGCCATGTCGTATGGCGCCACCTTTATTTCCACTTCAGCCATTATTGGATTTGGCGGAATGGCCGGTGTTTATGGAATGGGGTTGATCTGGCTTACCACGCTGAATATTATTATTGGCGTGTTTATCGCTTTTATCTTTTTTGGGCGGAAAACCCGAAGGATGGGGCACAACCTGGACGCACATACTTTCCCTGAATTTCTGGGAAACCGTTTTCAGTCGAAAAAAATCCAAATTATCAGCGGGGCCATTATTTTTATTTCCATGCCTTTGTACGCGGCAGTGGTTTTGATTGGCGGCGCCCGGTTTATCGAAAGTATTTTCCAGATTGATTTTTCCGTTGCGCTGACTTTCTTCACTGTTATCATTGCCGCGTATGTTATCGCAGGCGGATTAAAAGGCGTGATGTACACCGATGCATTGCAGGGTACCATCATGTTTTTGAGCCTGTTTTTCCTGTTGGTTGTTACGTACGTAAAATTGGGCGGTGTCAGTGCAGCACACGAAGCGCTGACCAATATGGCAAACCTGGTTCCCGAAAACCTGAAATCGCAGGGGCACGAAGGCTGGACCGTTTTTCCCAAAATCAATTCAGCCTGGTGGTGGGTACTCACTACCAATATTATTCTTGGAGTTGGAATTGGCGTGCTGGCCCAGCCCCAGCTTGTCATCCGTTTTATGACCGTGAAAAGCAACCGCGAACTGAACCGCGCGGTACTCATTGGCGGGATTTTTATTTTTGTTGCCACTGGCTTTATTTTTACTGTTGGCGCGCTTACAAACGTGTTCTTTTACAACGAAACGGGTCAGTTGGCCATTCTGTCTGCCAAGGGAAATGTCGATTTAATTATCCCCAATTATATCAGTGCTGCCATGCCCGAGTGGTTTATTTACCTGTTTATGCTGGCTTTGCTTTCGGCTGGCATGTCAACGCTCAGTTCCCAGTTTCACACCATGGGCACGTCAATCGGGCGCGATTTTTTTGAAAATATTTTTCCAAAACAGAAGTTCAATACCGTACTTATTTCAAAAGTTGGGATTACGTTTGCCATTCTCATTAGTGTTATTATTGGGTATAAACTTCCGGGAAGTGTTATTGCACGCGGAACTGCCGTATTTTTTGGTATTTGTGCAGCTACTTTCCTGCCCGTTTATTTTGCATCACTGTATTGGAAAAGGGTAACCCAAAAAGCTGCATTATACAGCATTATTTCCGGAATGGCAGCAAGCCTGTTTGCGCTG
Organism: uncultured Maribellus sp.; assembly: GCA_964533365.1. Taxonomy (GTDB): domain Bacteria; phylum Bacteroidota; class Bacteroidia; order Bacteroidales; family Prolixibacteraceae; genus Draconibacterium. The sequence goes on from CAZHKI010000027.1 coordinate 1,580, forward strand.
GGATTTATGCACGAAAAAGAATCGGGCCCGCTGGGGATTTGCCAGGCATTGTTTGGAAGACCCACGCTGGCCAGCGATTTCCCCTGGGCAATTATTGATCCGATGCTCATAGCCCTGCCGGTTTCAATATTTGTGCTGGTCGTTTTGACGTTTATCACTCCGAAACATTCTGAAGAACATATTGAAAAGTGTTTCAATAAAATTGGATAATTCTGAATTTGGTTAGATTCGGGTCATGATAAAATCTTTAACACTTTAGTAATATGATGGGAATTAACGACCCCGGGGTTTACCTCGGATATTTGTTTGCGATATTAGGCCTGATAGCCTGCGTGGTTTATGGTATCATCTTCTGGAACAAAGGGATGGAAAACGACATCGCCGAAATCACGAAAGATTTGGAGTGGGAACAGAAAGACGAACAGATTAACTACGAAATCTAATCGGGGAGGTTATCATGAATACATTTACATTAGGTTTGGTTGTTGTTATTTATTTGCTGGTGATTGCCTATTTGGGATTTATGGGTTACCGTAATACAAAAACGGCAAACGATTACCTGCTGGCAGGCCGTGAAATTCACCCGTTCGTGATGGCCATGTCGTATGGCGCCACCTTTATTTCCACTTCAGCCATTATTGGATTTGGCGGAATGGCCGGTGTTTATGGAATGGGGTTGATCTGGCTTACCACGCTGAATATTATTATTGGCGTGTTTATCGCTTTTATCTTTTTTGGGCGGAAAACCCGAAGGATGGGGCACAACCTGGACGCACATACTTTCCCTGAATTTCTGGGAAACCGTTTTCAGTCGAAAAAAATCCAAATTATCAGCGGGGCCATTATTTTTATTTCCATGCCTTTGTACGCGGCAGTGGTTTTGATTGGCGGCGCCCGGTTTATCGAAAGTATTTTCCAGATTGATTTTTCCGTTGCGCTGACTTTCTTCACTGTTATCATTGCCGCGTATGTTATCGCAGGCGGATTAAAAGGCGTGATGTACACCGATGCATTGCAGGGTACCATCATGTTTTTGAGCCTGTTTTTCCTGTTGGTTGTTACGTACGTAAAATTGGGCGGTGTCAGTGCAGCACACGAAGCGCTGACCAATATGGCAAACCTGGTTCCCGAAAACCTGAAATCGCAGGGGCACGAAGGCTGGACCGTTTTTCCCAAAATCAATTCAGCCTGGTGGTGGGTACTCACTACCAATATTATTCTTGGAGTTGGAATTGGCGTGCTGGCCCAGCCCCAGCTTGTCATCCGTTTTATGACCGTGAAAAGCAACCGCGAACTGAACCGCGCGGTACTCATTGGCGGGATTTTTATTTTTGTTACCACCGGTTTTGTTTATACTGTCGGGGCATTGACCAACCTGTTCTTTTACAACGAAACCGGGCAACTGGCCATAGAGGCTGCCAAAGGAAATGTTGATTTAATCATTCCCGGATACATCAACGCTGCCATGCCCGAGTGGTTTATTTACCTGTTTATGCTGGCCTTGCTTTCGGCCGGGATGTCAACACTCAGTTCCCAGTTCCATGCCATGGGTACGTCAATCGGGCGCGATTTTTTTGAAAATATTTTTCCTAAACACAAGTTTAATACTGTCCGGATATCGAAGCTGGGGATCATGTTTGCCATTCTTGTTAGTGTTATTATTGGCTATAAACTTCCGGGAAGTATCGTTGCCCGGGGAACAGCCATTTTTTTTGGCGTTTGTGCCGCAGCTTTTTTACCGGTCTATTTTGCTGTGTTGTATTGGAAAAAAGTTACTCAAAAAGCAGCCATTTACAGCATTGTGTCCGGTGTGTTAGCCAGCATTTTTGCCCTGGCTTTTATGCATGTAAAAGAATCGGAACCACTGGGAATATGCCAGGCAATTTTTGGAAAACCTACGTTAGCTACAGAATTCCCATGGATGATTGTTGATCCGATGCTGATTGCCCTGCCGGTTTCTATTTTCGTATTGGTCGTTTTTACGTTTATAACTCCCAAACTACCAGCAGAACATATTGAAAAGTGTTTCAAAAGAATAGGATAATTTTGAATTTATGGTAAACAAAAGGCAGTAACTATTTATTTGCTGCCTTTTGTTTTTCGGTAAACTTTCCACCATAACATAAATCCACTGATTAAAACCAATAAAATACAAATTCCGGCAATCGGAACGATTAAAATGTAGAAAGGCCCGATGAGATACTCAAAAATACGGCCGGTGTGCAATTCGAGTGCAACATTCCACAGCGACATGGGCGAGGTTTTCAGGATTTCTTCCGGCATTTCAGGAAAAAACTGAACTCTGGCCTGGGAGGAAATTGTTTGAGCACCGCTGTTGTAATCGAACCAAAAGGCGTTTTCGTTTCCTTCCACTAACCCGGCAGCCATTTTTGATCCAATTGGGCTTTGCATTCCTTCGGGGGCCACAAACGGCTTTTGTGTGAAAAAATCGGCAACGGCGCCAGTTTCGATATTCCATAAAAACATCCCGCTGAATGATCCAACCAGGAGTATTTTATTGCCAAGCGGTTTCATGACATTGCATCCCATTACGCTCACCGGCGGTTGTGATAAGGCAGGCTGCAGGGGTTGGGTCAACGTTTCACCGGCGAAATAGAAACCGTCGGATGTGGAGAAAATGTAATGTTTTGAATCTTCGTCCCAATGTACACGCCGCAATTTGTCGAACCACGGGTTGGGGCTGTCCATGTGCGTGCCGGGAATAATTCCAACCTGTTTGTTTGCAATGGCTATCAAAAGCGGGGGTCGCAGGTGTATTCCCGAAAATGTATTGATTATCAGGAAGAACACAAAAATATATCCAGCCACGTTGTGCCAGTGCAGGTTGGTTTTTTTTGCCGAAACGAGCGATGATATTTCTTTCGCTTTTTTCTTTCTTTTACTGATCATTTTAGGAAAGAAAAAATGAAGCAATCCGCTAACCGACAGGAAAATGGTGACTAATCCAAGTAAATCCACAATCAGTTTTCCTGCAAGCCCGAACAGTTCGCCGCTGTGCAGTTGCCAGAATGTTTCGAAAAGTCCGGCTTTTCGTTCGTAACCCTCAGGCGCCGGGAGCTGAACTGTTTCGAAGGTTTTGCCGTCAGCGCTTTTCAACAGGTAGTGTCGTGTTAAAACCAGCAGGGTGTCATTTTTCAGGCCTATATCGGCAATGCGTGTTTCGCGGACAGGCAACTGCACTTTTTCCCATTCCCTGCCTGTTTTGTTTCTGCTGAAAAGCCCCATGTGGGTTCCCGCAAAAAGTTCATCTCCCAGTTGTACCACGGAATAGATTTTTCGGTTATCAATACCTTTGGGAAATCCCTGATTGAAGTCGGAAAAATGTTGAAATGCTCCGTCGCTTTTCCAGATACCGACATTTCCGTAAATCAGGATTTCATTTTCGGCGGTTTGGAGCGAACCTCGCACCGCCGCCAGGTTCCAGTTGTTGTATGTATAATTGGGCGGTAGTAGTTTCCGCGAAACATCTATTGTGGAAAAAAAATCGCGGTGGTTCATTATTATTCCGGAAACGGCAAAAATAATGGCAAAAAAGGCGATAACAATGGCCGGCCATTTATGTAATTTCTTAAATATCTTCAATGCTCTGTTCTTTTTCATGACACAATAATAGGAAACGGAAACCAATTGGCTTCCGTTCATAGGTAAAATAAAGCTTTTCTTGTCTTTTATTTATGATTTGCTTATTTAATAAAAACGGGAGTTACAGAAATCATGATGTAAGCCCAGTGGTGCCCGGCGCCCTGGTTGCCGCCTTTCAGCAATTCCATGCTTTCGCCGGCAAAAAGGGTTGACCAGCCGGCGCTGATTAAAGCCGATTCCTGTACTTTATACGAAAATGTGAGGTCGAGTTCGGTGCCAAGGTATTTCCCGGCATTTGCTGAAATTTTTCCGGCTGAAGCGAAATAATGCAAATCGGCATTGAATCCGATTTTATTTTTTGAATTGCTGTATTTCAGGTAGATATCGTTTAGCCCAACTGAGTTGATATGGTTACTCACATAAAAATAATCCATAAATCCGTTGAATTTGTGATTGGTCCCGTAAAACGGAGTGAAGGCATAAACTTTATCGTTTTTATCGAAACTGTTGCCCGAGAGAAATTCGTACCCGGTGCTGAATCCGTTTTTCATGGAAGCTTCCAGCAGAAAGTTCAACGCGCTGATGTCTTTTCCTGTCGTGTGTTTTCCTGTTTGGTAATAGAGGTTGGCTGCAAGGGCAACATTATTCAAAACACTTGAGAACCTGCTTCCCAGCGTTTTGCTGTATTTTGTAACCTGAACGTTATTTTGCATGACTGGTATGCCATTGTTCAGCAACAGAAAACTCAGCGAATTTTTCTTCCAGATTTTGTTGAACCACACAAACTGTAAATCTTTGTAAGCATCGGGGCCGTTGTAAAGGTTGTTGGTGATGTTACCGTTTTCGTGATGGGCAATTCCGACGTGTAACCTGAAATCTTCTTCGAATTTCAGTAAGACCAAATCGTGCGAACGCGCCTGGTGTGCCCAGCCTACATTTCCCAGAATCCGCTGGTCGTCGTATACGAGTTCCTGCCGGCCTGCTTTTACCGAAAGGTTTTTGGCCAGCCCGATTTCGGCCCAGGCTTCGTGAACGGATACAGCATAATCTTCGTTGCTAACCAGTTGGGGCTGACTTCCCCAGTACCTGACATCCTGTAATACAAGCCTGGTTTTTACTGTTTCTGTTAAAAAAGTAACATTCAACCGCGTACGTTGCGCTGTTGCCACCGACCAGTCCTGCCCTTCCGAAGCCAACGATTTGTAGCCATGGCTGAATTCGGTACGTGGCCTGAATTCACCGGAGAGGGTAAATTGTGCCTGTGTTGCAGTATAAAACAACACGATAAAAATTACAGTAAAAGAATATTTCAATTTGTTTATAACCATTTGAAAAATGTTAATTGATGGTTTCCACGCCCCATGAATCTTCGCGTTCTTTGGCATTTTTCAGCCACTGGGGAACTATGTTTTGAAGAAAATCCTGTTTCTCAGCATTCAGTGATTTCATATCGAGGCCGATAAATTCCTGTGCTTTGGCTTTGGTCGAAATGTCGGGGTAGGGTAGTTCCTGATTGTGTCCAAGCTGTGCCAGCAAGCGGGCCAGTTGAATTCGTGTCTCCTGAGCGATGGTAATGCCGGAGGTAATTACCCTTCCGCTTTCAACCGGTGAGTGGAATGAACCGCCGTGGCTTGCAGCCACATAATCCCAGCGCCATTGTGCATGGCGGATTCCTTGCAGGATATTTTTCATTTGGTCGTCGGTAGCGCCCAGCTCCCATGCTTTTTTAGCTTCAACATGAGCCCGTACCAGCAACTCTTCCAGTTTGTCGCGGTTTTCAATTATTTTATCCTGCCGTTCATATACGTTGGCGATTAAAGTAGCGGTTTCCTCGCGGTGGCAAACCTGGCACGAGTTGGCAACGTTATTCAGCGGCGACTGCATTTTATGGTCGGTGAATTTTTGTCCGCCCTCACTTTTGTACGGCATGTGGCAGTCGGCACACGAAACGCCGCGCTGTGCGTGGATTCCGGTCGTATAAACTTCATAATCGGGGTGTTGGGCTTTCAGCATTGGCGCTTTGCTGATGGCGTGTGTCCAGTCGCTGAATTCGATGTTGTCGTAATATTCTTCCATGGTTTCGGCTGATAATCCGTTGTTCCAGGGGAATGTGAGATAGTTGGCTTCTTCGGCAACCTTTTTGTTGAAATAATATTCCACATGGCACTGGGCACAAACCAGGCTGCGCATTTCCTGGTAGCTGGCCTTTTTGATATCTTTTCCCATCCGGTCGAATGCTTCAACCAACGCTGGCCGGGTAATGGTCAGGTTCATGGTTTTGTTGTCGTGGCAATCGGCGCACCCAATGGGATTGACGACTTCCGAACCCAGGCGTGCCCATTTCCCGGTATAAAACTGGGTGACTCCGGTTTCGTTCATTAACCTGGGGACGTCGGGGCTTTTACAAGTCCAGCAGGTTGTGGGTTGAAGTCCTTCGTCGTCGGTTTTTGGACCGCCGGTGCGAAGGGTGTTGTAAATATCGGTAATCGCGTAGAAATGCCCGCGGCCCTGGCTGTAGTCTCTTGAAAATGCGTATCCTGCCCACAAAACAACCAGGCGCGGATCCACTTCCAGCATGTCAATCATGGCATTCCCGTTGTGTTTGCTGCGGAACGAAGTATCGGCGGTTCCGTAATAGGATTGGAACTGACGAGGGAAATTCTGTCCCCAAACTTCATTTCTTGGCTCGTAAGGCGAAATTTTTGTCTGTGGGGTATTTACAAAAGTGGCTTCCATCCGGCGTTCAACAATGGAAGAAGCCAAAAGCCCCAGGAAAAATACCACCACGATGGTGGCAAAAAACAGTACCCATGCCAGCCAGGGGCGCATTTCGGTTATTTTCATTTTGTTGTTCATGTTTATTTCTTTTAGTTATTCATATATCTTCGTAACCATTCGGGGACAGGGCTTTGGAGCAGTGGAGCGCGGGCGTCGGGGGCGCTGGAAAGACTGTTCATGCTCCCGTGGCCTCCTTCTTCACGATGGCAGTCAACACACCGCCTGCTTTCCCGAATTGACCGGTACATGGGCACCGATGCTTCCAGTTTGGGATCCACAACCTGCTTGCCGTGGCACCTGATGCAGTTGTTTTGCACTACTTTGGCCCCGGGTTCCAGAATTGTGATGACTTGTCTCTCTTTCCGGAGGGTAAAGAGGGCCGAATGGCGCAAACCGTCACTGGCTTTGAAATAGTATTTGTTGAAAACATTGTTGTGCGGGACATGACAGTCGTTGCAATGGGCAACTTCACGGTGTGAACTGTGGCTCCAGGTGGCATACTGAGGCGCCATAATGTGACAGTTGATACAGGCTTCGGGATTATCCGACAAATAGGAATGTGCTTTTGAAATGTAAAATGTAAATACTGCTATTCCTAAAAATATGGCAGAAACAATCATGACCGGGAACTTCCATTTAGCAGGCGGCAGCAGTTTTTCAAACATAATTTATTATTAGGTTATGATTCATAAAGTTCTTTTTTTCTATACATTCTTTTTGTTGCAGATGTTACAATTTTGGAAAAAACTTTATCAGAAAATTCTGATTACGGATTGATTCAATTAGCCGGGTTTCCGAATCCTAAATGCTGGTTAAAATGATTTTCTTCCGTTAATAAACGTACCGGTATAGTTTGGTGGGAAATCAGAAATAACGTTGGAATATGAACTCTTTACCCAACAGTAAATGCCGGCAGAATGGCTTTTATTTTTCAATGTATTCAGATTGAAAATTTACTGACGGGGGATGTGATTTCTCGATACCTTTATTTGTAGCTTTTGTCTTAAGAAAAAAATCGCTGGTATAAAAGAAAAATTGTTACCATTTTCGAAAATGTGATTGCATTAGCTTACAATTTTTAATATTTCTGCTAATTTTACCATTAATTTATCAGAGAAATTGTCGGGATTCGTATTCCCTGCATCTCTTTTTTTGAGTTCAGAAAAAGCAATAAAATCATGGCATTTGAAATTTCTGTTTTTTTGGAAAATAAAATCACCCATTTTGAGGGAGTAACCCGAATGCTGAAATCGGAAAATATCAACATCCGGTCGATGACACTAAACAGTATGTCGCATGGCTGGGGAGTTTTAAACCTGTTGGTCGATCAACCGGAAAAAGCTTACCAGGTTTTGTCGGGAAAAGGGAATTCGGTGTCGCTGCATGAAGTGATTGCCCTTGAAATGAAAGACGAAGCGGGTGGCCTCGACGAACTGCTGATGAAAATTTCGCGCGCCGGCATTCACATCGAAAATGCTTACAGCCGGTTGATCACTGAAAATAAAATGGCTATTCTCATCCTCGACGTCCCCGACGTGCTGGAAGCCAGGCAGAAACTCGAAAACTGCGGCGTTCGGGTTCTCGACGACCAAACCGTTTACGGGAGATAATCCCGGTTAATTGTAAATTCAGAAGAGTTTAAGTATTACTAATTTAATCAAATATAATTTTAATGATTTGGAACGAAAAAATTGAATGTGCTTCCCGCGACGAGATGGCTGCCATTCAATCGGAACGGTTAATAAACACGGTAAAACGGGTTTATCACAACATTCCGGGGTACCGTGCAAAAATGCAGGAAAAAGGATTGCTCCCCGGTGATATCAAAAGTGTGGAAGATATTTCGAAACTTCCGTTTACCCTGAAAACCGACTTGCGCGATAATTATCCCTTTGGAATGTTTACCGTGCCCATGAGCGAAATTGTGAGGTTACATGCCAGTTCGGGAACAACCGGAAAACCAACGGTGGTGGGTTACACCCGCAACGACCTGCAGATGTGGGCCGAAGTGGTAACCCGCGCGCTGTGTATGGCCGGCGCCCATAAAAACGACATTGTTCAGGTAGCTTATGGCTACGGATTGTTTACCGGCGGGCTGGGTTTGCACTACGGTACCGAAAACCTTGGCGCCACCGTTATTCCCATTTCAGGCGGAAATACCCAGAAACAGATTCAACTGATGCAGGATTTCGGATCGACCGTGATTGCCTGTACGCCTTCTTACGCCCTCTTTCTCGCTGAAACCATGAAAGAAATGGGAATCGATCCGGAAACGCTGAAACTGCGTATCGGGATATTTGGCGCCGAACCCTGGAGCGAAAATATGCGCCGCGAGATTGAAGCTAAACTGAAAATCAAGGCTATCGATATTTACGGGCTCAGCGAAATTGTTGGGCCCGGCGTTTCATGTGAATGCGAACATCAGGTTGGAATGCACGTGAATGAGGATCATTTTATCCCCGAAGTGATTAATCCTGAAACACTGGAACCAGTAAAACCCGGCGAAGTTGGCGAATTGGTTTTCAGCACCGTCACCAAGGAAGGGATTCCGCTGCTTCGCTACCGCACCCGCGATTTGACCCGTCTGCATTACGAAAAATGCGAATGCGGCCGCACCCTCGTCCGTATGGAGAAATGTATGGGACGTTCCGACGATATGCTGATTATTCGCGGCGTAAATGTATTCCCGTCGCAAATTGAAAGTGTGCTGCTCGAAATGAGCGAAACCGAACCGCACTACCTGCTGATTGTGGAACGCGAAGGTACCCTCGACATTCTGAAAGTGATGGTGGAAGTACAGGAACAGTTCTTCTCCGACGAAATCAGGCAGCTCGAATCCCTGCGCAAAAAAATTACCCACAACCTGCAAAGTACTCTCGGTATTTCGGTCGAAGTAAAACTGGTTGAACCCAAAACCATTGAACGTACCGCCGGAAAAGCAAAACGAGTGATTGACAACCGTAAAATCTGAAAAAAATGATCATCAAACAAGTATCCGTATTTTTGGAAAATAAATCGGGAAGGCTCAACGAAGTAACCCGCATTTTAGGTGAAGCCGGCATCAACCTTTCGGCCTTTACCATTGCCGACACCTCCGATTTCGGAATCCTCCGTATTATTGTCCCCGATCCCGAAGAAGCCCGGAGGGTGCTGAAAGAAAACCACTTTTCGGTACAGGTTACCGACGTGGTCCTTGTGAAAAGTCCAAACCAGCCCGGGAGCCTGGCCAATATGCTGAAAGTGCTTTCCGACGAGGAGGTTTTTATTGAATACATGTATGCATTTTCGATGCAGGACAATGAGGCAACCATTGTTATCCGTCCTTCGAACATTCAAAAATGTATGGAAATTTTACAGAAGTATATGGATGCTTTTGGGGTATCCCGGTAAAGTTTCTCAAAAATAAAAATTGCACGAAAGGTTAATTTTTCCGGGTAAAAATTGCCAGCCCGGGATTCTTGTATCATTATTTGTATCTTTGGGTTCACTAAAAAAGCTGGAATGAAGCGTATCGCTATACAGGGAATTGCCGGATCTTTTCATGAGGATGCCGCACTGAATTATTTTGATGAAAAAATTGAAGTGGTTGAATGTAAGTCGTTTACCAGTGTTTGTCAGTTGGTCGATGCTGATAAGGTGGATTATGCCGTAATGGCCATTGAAAATTCGATAGCCGGCAGTTTGTTAAAAAACTATCAGTTGATTCGTGATTATCACCTGCGCATCATTGGTGAAATTTACATTCACATCCAGATGAACCTGATGGTTTCTCCCGGTGTCAAACGGCAGGATATAACCGACATTTATTCACATCCGGTGGCCCTTCAGCAATGTGTCGAATACGTCGAAAAATATTTTCCCGATGCCCGGTTACACGAAGGAATGGATACTGCGGCGTCGGCCAAAAAAGTTTCGGACGAAAAACTGAAAAACGGGGCCGCCATTGCCAATCTTCGCTCGGCCGAAATGTACCAACTCGAAGTCCTCGAATCGGGAATCGAAACCAATAAAAAGAATTACACCCGTTTTGTCATTCTTTCGAAACATGGAAACCCGACTGCCGGAACTAATAAAGCCTCCATTTGTTTCGAAGTGGGGCATTATCACGGCGCGTTGGCAAAAGTGCTGAACATTTTTGCCGAAAATGAAATCAACCTGAATAAAATTCAGTCGGTGCCCATTGTGGGGAAACCCAATGAATACACCATTCATGTTGATTTGGAATGGGAAAAACCCGATAATTACGACCGCGCCATTCATCAGGTATTAAAAAGTGCATCGAGCCTTTCCATCCTTGGTGAATATATTCGTGGAGAACTCGACATTCATAACCAGTAAAACCGATTATCAAAAATTTACGATGCAATGAAACGAGCCATGATAAAAAGCTTTAACACCCACGAAAATCATTATTTTGGCGAGTTCCATACCGTAGGGAAACAAGAAAAAAGCGCTAGCTCAATTACGAAGATTACATGAAAGTAACAATGGAAAAATTAAGGTATGAAAAAAATCGCAATATTTTATGGGCCCGAAAAAGGCGCTGTTAACCGGGTGGCCGACAAAGTAAAACAAGCCATTGGCGAAGACAAAGTGGATATGATTCCGGTGAAAAATGCCACTTTCGAAGATATCGATAAATACGATAAAATCATTTTTGGTATTTCAACCGTAGGAAAAGAAACCTGGCATACCACCTATTCGAATGTTGACTGGGCCCGGTTTCTTCCCGAAATCGGGAAAACCCGATATGAAGGAAAAACCATTGCCATTTTCGGGCTGGGCGATCATGTAACCTATGCCGCAACTTTTGTCGATCATATTGGGTTACTGGCCGGCGAACTGACGAAGAATGGCGCAGTACTGACCGGGCAGGTCCCGGCTGAAGATTATGAATTTGACGAATCAAAAGCCGTGGTTGACGGGAAATTTCTCGGGTTACCAGTGGACGAGGATTTTGAACCGGAACTCACCGACGAACGGGTGGCAAAATGGGTGGAATCCATCCGGGATGCGTTCGGATTTTGATTCTTTTGCTTTTTGTTTGTATAACAACACATGCTTTTTTCGAATAATCATTTCAGATTTAAAAATGATTATTATCTGCAAAAAGGCGAAATAGAATAATGTGATGAATAATTCTCCGTTGAGCAGAGAAGTCGTTGACCGGAAAATCCGGCAACTTCGCATTCCGGAAGTGGGCAAGGCTACCATCCGCGAAATTGTGGCGCTGGTGAACCTCGTTGAAGAAGAAACCGGCGTGAAATACATCCGGATGGAAATGGGTGTTCCGGGACTGCCTCCTTCGAAAATTGGCGTGGAAGCCGAAATTGAAGCGCTGAAAAGGGGAGTGGCCGCCATTTATCCGATGGTTGACGGCGATCGGGCTTTGAAAACCGAAGCCGCACGTTTCGTGAAAAATTTCCTGAATGTTCAGGTCCAACCCAGTAGTTGTGTGCCAACTGTGGGATCGATGCAGGGAACTTTTACTGCTTTTTTGACTGCGGCAAATACCAATGTAAAAAAAGACACTGCCCTGTTTATTGACCCGGGTTTCCCGGTGCAAAAACAGCAAATGATGGTTTTGGGACTGAAGTACGTTTCATTCGATGTGTTTCATCACCGCGGTGAAAAACTCAGGCTAAAACTTGAAGAATATCTTTCAAAAGGAAATATTAACTCCATCATCTATTCCAGCCCGAATAACCCTGCCTGGATTAGCTTTTCGGATGAGGAGTTGCAGATTATCGGCGAACTGGCCAACCAATACGATGTGATTGTAATGGAAGATTTGGCCTACTTCGGTATGGATTTCCGCCGCGATTTATCGAAACCGGGAGAACCGCCGTACCAGCCCACGGTGGCCCATTATACCAACAATTACATTCTGTTTGTTTCCAGTTCAAAAATCTTCTCGTACGCCGGGCAGCGCATCGGGTTGATGATTATGTCCGATGAGTTGTTCGACCGCGAATACCCCGACCTTCAGAAACGTTTTGGCAGCCCCACTTTTGGCAGCACTGTGGTGATGCGCATTCTTTATGCCATTTCCTCCGGCACCAGTCATTCACCGCAACATGCCTTAACTGCCATGTTGAAAGCGGCCAACGAAGGACGTTTTAATTTTGTTGAAGAGGTAAAAGAATATGGCGAAAAAGCCAAAATCATGAAAAAGCTTTTCCTCGAAAACGGATTTAAACTGGTTTATGAAACCGATTTGGGCGAACCGCTGGCCGATGGATTTTATTTTACCATTATGTACCCGGGAATGACAGGGAACGAGCTGGTCGCTAATTTGCTCTATTATGGCATTAGCGCCATTGCCCTCGACAATACCGGGAGCGAAGAGGAAGGTATCCGTGCCTGCGTTTCGTTCGTCAGGCGCGACCAGTTTGGGCAACTTGAAGAACGGCTGAAGCTTTTCAACCGGTATTTCTCTGAATAAACGGCGAATGGACCAAAATAAAATCATAGCCCGATACCAATTAACCCTCAGGCTGATTGATGAATTTCAATTGAAAAATAAACCGGTTATTCTGAAAAAAGGCGAACCGTTTATTGAATATGGCGAGAAAACCAAAAAAATCGGGATTCTTTTAAGTGGACTGTTATATGCCACCTACGTATCCGGTTCAGGAACCGAGTGGATTTCCCGTTTTTTTTATCCCCCCAACCATTTTATTGTGAGCAACCACGAAAGTTTTTTGCTGGCAATCAATTCAACCGAATCGATAAAAGCCTATGAAGATTCGGAATTGATTTATTTGGAAAAAGAGGAGTTTAAAACCCTGCTGGACAGTAATCGCCGGTTTGAGCGTACGGTCCGTATCCTGGCCGAAGAAAGTTATATCCAGGCCATGGCCAGGGTCCATTCGTTTCAGTCGTTGAATGCAGAGGAACGAATCCGGAAGTTTTTTACCGAAAATCCCGAACTGGGGAAAAAGCTGCAGCGGCAGCACATTGCTTCCTATCTCGGGATTCACCGGAACATCCTCACCCGTTTCCTTTATAAAATTTAATTATGAGGATGAAATTGAGTACAATCCGGATTCGCAACTTTAGTTGCATGGTGTTTAGTGAAGGAAAAATATTTTTGCAGAAGGTTTAAACTCAAATCATTTATTGGTGTAAAACAAGAATCTGACAGAAAAAATGACAATTTTATTAAAGATTATAACCGGCTTATTTTTAATATAAAATACCTGATTTTTTTGGTCTTTTATGAAAGTAAAGGTTTCTATTTTTAAAAACAAAATAAAATAAAATGGCAAAAGTTATTGGAGCAGTAGTTGTTGACAGGGAAGTTTGCAAAGGCTGTGGTGTATGTGTAAACGAATGTCCCCAGCAGGTTTTGGCATTGCACAGGGAAGTAAACAGCCGGGGCTATCATTTCGCCTACATGGAAAAACCCGAAGCTTGTATCGGATGTTCCAATTGTGCAGTGGTTTGTCCCGACACCTGCATTACCGTTTACCGGGTGAAGATATAAGTTTACAGTCTCAGTCTCAGTTTTCAATTATTTTCATGAAAATTGAATCAAAACAAAAAAAATCAAAAAAAGAGAATAGACAGAATGGGAGAATTAAGATTGATGAAAGGAAATGAGGTGCTGGCCGAAGCTGCCATC
>CAZHKI010000028.1:0-6614 GCA_964533365.1 uncultured Maribellus sp.
CGACAAATCGGTTATTTTGCTGATCATTTACAAAAGTTTTGCCCAATCGTTTGAAAGTAATGTTTTCCGTTCGGTGGATATGAAGGATTTATTGCTGATAATGGGCGCTGTGGTTGCCTTGTTTTACACGGTGTATTTTCTGACCGGGCGTTTGGCCAATGTGCTTGGTTTTAACCTGGAAGATCGGATTACTGCTCAGTTTTGCGGAACTAAAAAATCACTGGTTCATGGTACGGTTTTCTCCAAAATTCTTTTTCAGCATTCTGCCGGCGCAGGTATAATCCTGCTTCCACTGATGTTGTTCCATGCCCTGCAGATACTGATTGTCAGTGTTTATGCGGCAAAATTTGCCCGGCGCTTTTAAAAGCCAGACTTCAAAAAAAGTATTATCTCATTTTTAATAACTGTGTCAACAGCATAATGAAACACTCCCTTTTTTGACAGGTTCAGGCGTGAAATACCAACAGTGGCGTTTGGGTGTGGAATACCATTTTCCGGGCCAAACTGGGATTGAACAGTCTCGAAATCATATTCCGCTTGTGTGTGGTTAGCGAAAGGATGTCGATTTTTTCTTCATTCATGTATTTTTCCAGCGAATTCAGAATGTCAGTGCCTACAATTAAATGGCATTCAAATGATTTGTTATTGTATTTTTCCTGAAGGATGTCTTTCATCCCTTCCAACCGGGCCAAATCCCAGCCATTCCCGGTTGGCTGGCCTACATGGACACAGTAAATTTTTGTATTGAACGGTTTCAGTAAAGCCATTAATTTGTCCAGTACTGTGAAATCTTTTTCATCGAAATTGGTTGCATAAAGTACTTTTGAAATTTTGTCCATTTCCAGGAGGGGTGCTTTTTCGGGCACCACTAAAACCGGTACACTGGCGTTATAAATGGCATCGGCGGCAGTACTTCCCAAGGTGCCTTCACCACCGCTCCCCATAACAATGAGTATCGGGTGGTTTTTTTCGGCATAAGCCAGGATGTCTTCATCGGCATATCCCGATTTGATGATGAACTCCGTAGGTACAGATTCCCATTTTTCTTTTCCAAACTCACGGGTCATTTTTAAAACGAAGCTGTGAAATTTTTCATTGGCTTCATTTTCGGAATATTCCATTTTTTCGAGCAACGATGAATCATAAGCGTAAACGTCGCTGAAAGGGATGGAGTGGATGAGCGGGTTGATGTAGCAATGCATTAATACCAGTTTTACCTGCAGGTGGCTGGCAATATTGAATGCAGTTTTGAAGACTTTTTCGGTTACTGCCGAAAAATCGATGGGAACCAGTATGTGACGTTCCTTTTTGTCGGTGTGGACGACTTCGGCTACCGGTTTTTTTCCGAGAAATTCTTCGACAACAGGAAATGCCAGCTGAACATCCGATTCCATAATTTTTACTTTCACCGAAAACGAAGTGCTCCCGTCCATGAGATCAATTTCTTCCAGATCACATTCAATTCCTTTTGCCTTGAGGCGCATTTTTAAAATATGGGCCCTGGAATACGGCAAAACAACGATGGTTACTAGTTTTTCTTCCATGACTGTTGGTTTTACGTGTTGAACTGTTTTCAGTTCCTTATTCGGAACAAAATGGAAGAAGTTACATTCATCAGGAATAAATTGAACAAAAAAAGGACGGGATGATTTCCCGTCCTTCTGGCGTATGATTTATCCTTCCCCCGGAATTAAATTCCGAAAGCAGTTTTAATTTGATCGATAAAGTCGGTTTTTTCCCAGGTAAACAATTCCACCTCTTTTTCCACTTTCCCCCAGTAGGGCGATTCAAAGGTTTTTTTCAGGGTAACCGGCGTTCTTCCCATGTGTCCGTATGCAGCAGTTTCCAGATAAATGGGGTTGCGCAGTTTCAGCCGTTCTTCGATGGCTGCCGGGCGTAAATCGAAAATGGTTTTTACTTTTTCTGCAATTTCGCCGTCGGGGAGGGAGACATTTTTTCTTCCGTACGTGTTCACATACACGCCAACCGGTTGTGCCACCCCGATAGCATAAGCCAACTGCACCAGGATTTCGTCGGCAACGCCGGCTGCCACAAGGTTTTTGGCAATGTGGCGTGCTGCATAAGCCGCCGAACGGTCAACTTTCGACGGGTCTTTCCCGGAGAAAGCGCCACCGCCGTGTGCCCCGCGGCCTCCGTAAGTGTCGACAATAATTTTTCGTCCGGTGAGCCCGGTATCGCCGTGTGGCCCGCCAATTACGAATTTCCCGGTAGGGTTGACATGGTAAATAATGTCGCTGCCAAACAGGTTTTGTACCCTTTCTGGTAATTTGGCTTTCACGCGGGGGATAAGAATGTTTATCACATCTTCCCTGATTTTTGCCAACATGGGTTCGTCGGCGTCAAATTCGTCGTGTTGGGTTGAAACCACCACGGTATGCACTTTCACCGGAATGTTTTCTTCGGTATATTCGATGGTCACCTGCGATTTGGCGTCGGGGCGCAGGTAGGTCATTTCCTGCCCTTCGCGACGGATCGCCGCCAGTTCCTGGAGTATCACGTGCGATAACTCAAGTGGGAGCGGCATGTAATTGTCGGTGTCTTTGCAGGCGTAACCAAACATCATTCCCTGATCGCCGGCGCCCTGGTCGTTTTTGTCGGCTTTATCGACGCCGCGGTTAATGTCGGGGCTTTGTTCGTGAATGGCCACCAGAACCCCGCACGAATCACCTTCGAACCGGTAGGCACTTTTGGTGTAGCCAATCTGGTTGATGACCCCACGCGCTACTTCCTGTACATCAACATACGTATTCGATTTTACTTCGCCGGCAACTACAACCTGCCCGGTGGTAACCAGTGTTTCAATGGCTACTTTTGAATTGGCGTCAAAGGCCAGAAACTGATCCAAAAGCGCATCCGAAATCTGATCCGATATTTTATCGGGATGGCCTTCCGAAACCGATTCGCTTGTAAATAAATAATTCATAATCCCTCATTTTTAGCCGAAATTTTTCAGCACGGTTCAACAATAAAATTCAGACTGCGGGATGTTTTGATTGAAATGTTGAAAAAAGCATGATTGTTTTAGCGTTTTTTTCATGTGGTTGCAATCAATCTCAAATCTTTCCACGTAGCGGGTGCAAAAATAACATTTGTATTTTGAAAATGAAAGAAGTTATTTAGAATTATTTTAAATCATATAAAGAAAGCATTTGCTTTCCCACTGGATTCAGAGGTAATAAAATCTGTTTTTGCAGGAATTTTCTCTTAAGAAGGGTAAACAAAAAGGGCTTCTTTATGAAACCCTTTTGTTTGCTAACAGGAAAACTACCTATGTAAAAAAAATTGATTCTGTGGTTTGTAAATCACTGTAACAAAGATAGGATGAGAATGAATCGGCATTTGATTTTTTGAACTGATTTACAGGGCGTTGAAAACTGAATTGTGATTTCTAAAATACTTATGGGTTCATCAGGCATCCGGAATATTGAAGTAAGGGAATCATACTTTCTGATTTTACCGGATCTCATTTGGATAAAACAAAAATGAAACGAGCCATGATAAATAACTTTAACACCCACGAAAATTATTTTTGGCGAATTGGAGCGAAGCGGAAATCCACGGAGTGAATTCCATACCGTAGGGAAACAAGATAAAAGCGCTGGCTCAATTACGAAGATTTCACGAAAGTAAAAATGAAAAATAAATGTATGAAAAATGTATCTTTACTGATGACATCCAGAAATGTAGAACCTCAGCAAAAAGTGAATTTTTCGGAATGATAAGGGAGTTACTAAAAAACAAGGAAACCATGACTTACACCGCCAATGATAACCGTTACGATGCAATGCAGTATAACCGCTGCGGAAAGTGGGGATTGAAACTGCCGGCCGTTTCGCTGGGGCTGTGGCATAATTTCGGAGGGATTGATGTTTTTGAAAACAGCCGTGCCATGCTGCACCGTGCTTTCGATTTGGGAATTACCCATTTCGACCTGGCCAACAATTACGGGCCGCCCCCGGGTTCGGCCGAGGAAAATTTCGGTAAAATTTTGAAGCAGGATTTTTCGGCTTACCGCGACGAACTTATCATTTCAACCAAAGCCGGCTACCTGATGTGGCCCGGACCATACGGCGAGTGGGGAAGTCGCAAGTATGTGCTCTCCAGTCTCGACCAGAGCCTGAAACGGATGGGACTCGATTATGTGGATATTTTTTATTCGCACCGTCCCGATCCCGACACGCCGCTGGAAGAAACCATGATGGCGCTCGACCAGGCTGTACGCTCGGGAAAAGCTCTGTATGTGGGAATTTCGAATTACCCGGCCGATATGGCCCGGGAAGCTTCGCAGATTTTAAGAGAGCTGGGGACGCCGTGCCTCATTCATCAGCCCAAATATTCGATGTTTGTCCGCTGGGTGGAAGAGGGTTTGCTCGATGTTCTGGAAGAAGAAGGGATCGGCTGTATCCCGTTCTCGCCCCTGGCGCAGGGTTTGCTCACCGACCGCTACCTCAATGGAATCCCCGAAGGTTCGCGGGCCACGCGTGAGGTTTTTTTGAAAAAGGAACAGGTGGAAACCGCACACGATAAAATTGTAAAACTGAACGAAATCGCCCGGCAGCGCGGACAGTCGCTGGCACAAATGGCGCTGGCCTGGGTGTTGAAAGACAAACGCATTACTTCCGTTCTCATTGGCGCCAGTTCGGTTACGCAAATCGAGAACAATGTGGAAATGCTCCGGGAAAAAGAATTTTCAACCGATGAATTAGACAGGATTGAGGAAATTCTCAGATAATGTAACATACCCAACCTTGAGAAAATTACTTGCAGATTGGATTTTTAGATCATCTGTATGAATTTTTTCACATAAATTAAAAGAATTTTACTCGGGCTAAATGGTTTTTATTCAGGGTATTGTCTTTCTTTCATAACACGCTGTATATTAACATAACCCGAGTGTTTTTAACATCTCATTATTCATTTAAATTCGATGGTGTTAATAAAAATGTTCAATAAAAACCGGCCTTGCCTGCTGGTCGTTGGAATAACCTTTTATTTTTGTTTCCTGATTTTTAGAAGGATATGGTAGTTGTTGTAAACTCCATAACTCTGAAAATGTAACTAACTCTTCTTTTAAAATACAGATTTGAAAAAAACTGGGAGAACCACATTTCCGGATGTGTGGCTTTGTAATTCTGCCATATTACAAGGACAACATATTTTCAGTGACAAAAAACTGAAATTTGTGTCCTGTTTGTATTCCCTGCATTTTTGTCCTGAAATTGCTTTTCAAAAGAAGATTTCTAACAACTGGTTTTTACAGGTTGCTGTTTTGTTTTTATTTATGGCCTTCTGGTTTAGTCATTAATCGGAGAAAAGATGAATATCAATAAAAATAACAGCAACAAGAACCGCAAATCATTTTCGCAAAAATGGCTGGTGGTGTTGTTGTTTCTTTTTTTGGTACTTCAAATTCCGGCAAAATCAGGATTTTCGGCTAATATTACTTCCCGTCAGGCAGGGAACTGGAACGAAACGTCGACCTGGAACGGCGGCCAGGTTCCCGGCGTGAACGATGATGTTGCCGTTAACCATACCGTAACAATTTTGGCCGGAACAACGGCTGAAGTGAATTCGCTGCAAATCGGTACAAACGGTAAATTGATCGTTTACGGGACACTGATAATTCACGGAAACCTGACCATGTCCAACAACGGATCGGAACTGGATACCCGATCCGGTTCCAGTGTTTTTATATATGGAAATGCTGTTTTAGATAACAAAGTCATCATCAGCCTTTCCAGTTATTTTATCGTTCTCGGCGACTTTACTAAATCCGGAGCATCAGGCCAGGGAAGCATTACCATCGACGATGCGCATATTTATGTGATGGGAAATGTCAGTTCTTCGTGGACAAACTTTACCGCTTGTACTAACGAACCCTACCAGGGAACGACTTCCAGCACTGACGACAATTGCGATGCCGGCAGTTTTGACGATTTTTTGAACCATGTCGATCCCGATGATTTGTCCAATGAAATTTTTGAGCAGATTATTTCCTCTGAAACCTATGATGTCAATACGCTTGAAGCGTCCAGTTTATCCGTTTGTTCCGGAGAGGAGGTTACTTTGCTGATTAACGATACAAATACTCCGCTGACCAACATTGCCTGGTTTCGCGATAACCAGAAATTTATCGAGAATTCAACCGTGATTTCCATTGATACGATTTCTCTGTCAGGTGATTATTATGCCCTTTATCAGTTTGGCAGCAACTGGTACAGGACCAACACCATCGGTATTTCGGTTTCCGCAACCCCTGTTTTGCAGGCGTCGGGCACCGATCCGCTTGCCTGTGGATTAAACGGCTCCATCCTTTTTACGTTGACGAATGTGCCAAACGGAATTTATACCATTGTTTACGACGGCGGAAGTTTTTCCGGTGTTCCGGTGAGTGGCGGTTCGGCAACCGTTTTGGCGCCGGCCGGAAGTTATCAAAACCTTACGATTGCCGTGAATGGATGTACTTCGGCGGAAGATGTGGATGTTGTTTTGGCTGGTGGAGACGCGCCAGACATTTCGGATTTGCAGGCTGCCGTTACATCGGCAGGCGGGGTTTGTCCCAACCAGACTGTATCAATTTCCGTTACTTCGTC
>CAZHKI010000028.1:6624-8892 GCA_964533365.1 uncultured Maribellus sp.
AACGCTTGCCGACGGAAGTTACACAGTGGCGTATCGGTTGAGTGGGCCCAACGAACTGGCCACAGGAATTGCATCCATGGAATTTTATCGGAAACCGGAACGTTTACAACGGTTTCCCTCGTTCACAGCGGCGAAACGGTTCTTACCATTACCGGGGTGGAAACCAGCGGTTGCAGCGCTCCGGCTTCGCTTGATGTACCCATTCCTGTCAACCCGTCGATCGACGTTGAAGTGGTTGACCTGGGCGACGGTTGCCAGAGTGGCGAAACCGGCTCAAAAACGTTAATTACCTGGGAAATCATTAAGCACGAAGGAAAAAACAACTGGACATTCGATTATATCATCAGCCACGGGGCCACAACAGTGAAAAGCGGCGCCAACGTTGAAGCAACCGGGAACAGTACTCAGGTTTCCTTCGAAATGGACAACGAAACAGCGGTGGCCAAAACGTTTACCCTTACCGTGTTTAACGTGGCTGACGGTTGCGGCCCGGAAACCGAAACCGGAAACAATACCGGCGGGGCCACACTTTTTGGAGTGCCCGCCACTAGCGATATCATTAGTAATTAATATATTATAAAAATAAAAAAAGTCTAACTTCTAAAAATCTTCGAAAAATGAAAAAATTTGCACTTCTTCTCGTCGCAGTATTTTTCACTGCCTTCAGTTCATCTGTTTTTGCACAGGGAGGCACTGAACCTTCCATTGGTTCCACTCATCAGTATTGGGTGAACGGGACATTTGATGCACCATCAACTGGCGCCAGCAGTAATTATACCTGGTGGATTAGTACGGATGAAAGCAACCTGCTGACTCCCACTGCCAATACGTCGCATTTCTCGGTAACGGGAGGGGCTGCCTACAATACTGCAACTGTTGGTACATCAGGTGGAAACGGAATTCAACTGGTTTGGAACCCGGTTTCTGCCGGAAAAACCTATTATCTGGTGGTAAAGGAAAATGATGGGACCTGCGACAACATAAAAGCAGTTGCCATCCAGCCGAAGAACAACTTTGAAATTGTTTTTGCAGCCCTTGATGAAAATGATACCTATACTGATAACCCGGAACGTTGCGCACCCGATATTGCCGTTACTGCCGATGGGACAACTATCTCCTTTAATTATGGTTCTGATGAGTACATTTATAAAATCAGTTCAAAAGGTTTATATTCGGATTGGACTTTTAATTATGCCTTCACGAATAGCCTTGGAACTGCAACGCCTGTTATAGCATACAGTACCGATGGTTCAGCTTATTCGACAGTAAATGAGTCAGGTACCGGGATTTCTGTTGATCCTGATACAAACGGGCAGAAAACGGTGTATTTCAAAGTTACGTTAACCAACGGCACCGAAGAAGGCCTGAGCGGACAAAGCATGGCGCTTACACTTACCAACATTAGTGACGGGATCAATGAGCCTGCAAAAATTTATAAAAGTAACGGAACAGATGAATTTGATGGTGATGTAAAACAAACACAAACAGTTAAGGCACGCCCAGCCACTTCTCCTATCAGTTCAAATTAATTGCTTTTTTAGCTGAATATCAGCTTTCCGATATACAGCCGGGGCAGGGGGCTTTCCTCCTGCCCGCAAAAAGCTGTAATGGAAAAGCGGTGTAAAGTTCAGCCTTTTCACTTTTGTGAAACTTTTTTAAATATCTGTAAACGAACATTTTTTGCGAGCCAAAATGGTTTGTGGAAAACACGAAAATAATTCAAACAAGGCGCTGCATTGCGATGCGTACGAAGCTTACATATAACCGACTGGTACTGACGATACATCTGGTCCTGTTTACTGCTACTTTTTTGGCAGCACAGGATGAGCGTGTCATCACTCAGGATGAACAGGGTGTTTATGCTGTCGGATTTCACCCGGGCAGTCAGTACACGTGGGAAGTGGTTACGCAGTTTGCCCCGGTGATTGATGCCAATCCCAATGATTACCGTTTTGTTTCCGATCCCGGTCAAAACGAGGTTGGAATTGTCTGGAATTCGCCCGGTCGTTATTATCTGTTGCTTACCGAAACCGACGCTTCGGGGTGTACCAACGCCAAAGCGGTGTCGGTACTGGTTTTGCCCAACAACCGTTCCATCGGGTTTACCACGGCAGCAGCCCGTTCGTGTTTTCAGCCTTCGGGTAATGGTTTCGAACTGCCGGTTAGCGCTTTAAACAGCGACGGCCAGCCTCTTGAAGCCCGCCATTTCCCGCTGACCGTTGAGTTTACCGTAAATGGTGAAAACCATTCACAGGCGCTGAATTATTT
>CAZHKI010000028.1:8902-15566 GCA_964533365.1 uncultured Maribellus sp.
CGGACAGGAATGTTGTAGCGCTGGACGCCGACCTTTGCAAATCAACGATGAGTGGTTCGACGCCACAGAAGGGCAACCGGTTTCGGTGGTGGTTGAAATAATTCGTGCAGCCGATCTCGATAACGTTCCGGTGCAGGTACGCAATGGGAACCATGAATTTGTTTATACCCTTTCGCCGGTTCCCCCAATTGAATTTGCCCGTTCGTTGCCCGATACTATCGGTTGGAACACTTATTTTTCTTTCCAGGCTTTAACAGGAACCGGCATTTCCTTTGACTGGTGGATGATCGACGCCGCCGGGACCCGGACAGACTTTGGTTCAAAAACTTCTTCCACCGAACAACGGTTGTGGGATACCGAAGGATCTTACCAGGTTTTTGTTCAGGGAATCGGTGAAAATGGCTGCCGGTCGGAAATCATTTCGAAACCGTTTGTGGTGATGAAAATGGACTACAACCTGCCGGCATTGTTTGCGGTTCCCGATTATTTTGTGGGCTACGAGGGAACGTCCGTCACGGGCAACCTGGGAGCCAATGATTTTATTTCCACCGGCGAAGCGTTAAACCTGGTTTATTCGCTCCGCGACGGCCCGGTTGAAACCCTGATGGTTGAACCCGATGGCACCTTTATTTACCTGGCGCCCGACGGATTTTCAGGAAAAATCAGCTTCTCGTATAACGTTTGTTACGGGCAGCAAAGGGGGTATTGCGAAACGGCCGAAGTGGAAATCCGGATCATTCTTCCCGAACAGGCTGGAAATGTGGCGCCCATTGCCGTTACCGATGTTTTCTTTATTTTCCCTGATAATAAACTGATTGGCAACCTGCTCGATAACGACCTCGATCCGGACGGCGACGCAAAACTTCTTTCGATGTTAATTCAGCCGGCAGTTGCTCCCCGGCACGGGAGTGTTCAAATGGAGCCCAACGGCAGTTTTGTGTATGTTCCCGACGAGGGTTTTACCGGCAGGGATCAGTTTCAGTATATCGTCCGCGATGCAGGAAATCCAGCTTTACAAGATTCCGGTCATGCGTATGTTTTTGTCAGCAACTTTGTGAATCAAAACCGGCCGCCTTCCATCCTCGACGATTTGTATGCCGTTGGCCTGGATAAACTGGCTGGCAGCGATACGGTCATTGGGGCATGTAACCCGTATCGGTTAAATGGATTTCTCAAAGGCGACGAAGGGTTTCAGTTTTCGTGGGAACCTGCCGGTTTGCTCGACAATCCAACCAGCGCCACGCCGCTGTTTACGCCCGGGGGTTCAGCAACATTCCGGCTGACGGTTACCGACAGTTACGGGTTAACGGCTGTCGATTCGGTAACGGTTACCGTTGCCGAAGTGAAGGCCGAAGCCGGCGCCGGGATTTCGGTTTACCGGAACGAAACAGCCGTTTTGGACGGCAGTGCAAGCCTTGGCAACGAAATTCAGTTCCGGTGGTCAACCCTGAACGGAAAAATCGACAGCGGAGCCGATTCACCCCATCCGGTGGTCAGCGGGTTTGGAACGTACTACCTCGAAGTGACCGACCGGTTTGGTTGTGTGGCAACCGATTCAGTAAATGTGGGCATGCTTTCTCACGCACCGGTAGCAGTGGCTGATTTTGATTCAACTTCGTACCGGACTGAAGTGAAAATCAGGGTGCTCGATAACGACATTGATCCCGATAAAACCATTGATTCCCTGTCGCTGGCGGTTGCGGTTCCTCCTTTTAAAGGAACAGCAACGGTGAATTATACCGATTTTACCATTCATTATCAACCGGGAAATCAATTTACAGGGACCGATAATTTTGTGTACCGCATCTGCGATTTTTCAAACCATTGCGACCAGGCTGAAGTTACAGTTTTGGTTACCGGTTTTGACTTTTTTATTCCGGAAGCCTTTTCACCCAACGGCGACAATGTGAACGACTATTTTGAAATTAAAGGGATTGAGTGGTACGAAGGCAATTCCATCGAGATTTTTAACCGTTGGGGAAACCGGGTTTATCAGGCTGAAAACTACGGAATCAGTACTGTTCCGAAATTCTGGGACGGGAAACCGAATACCGGAATCCGCCTTGGAAACGAAGGACTTCCCCCGGGGACCTTTTTTTATATCCTGAACCTTGGAAACGGCGAAAAACGAATTGCCGGCTCGGTTTATTTAGACAGGTAGCAGCATGAGTTGGATGAAATACATACTATTTGCCGGATTTTTCACGACAGCAGTTTTTGCCGGAGTGCAGACTGCTGTTGCGCAACAAGACCCGTTGTACACCCAGTACATGGATAATTTGCAAATCATTAATCCCGGTTTTGCCGGTTCGAAAGAAACGGGCAGTTTTATGCTCGTCGCCCGGAACCAGTGGGTTTCGTTCGACGGTGCCCCAACCTCAAGGTCATTTTCCTTTCATTCACCCGTCAATGGGTATAACATGGGATTGGGTTTTTCTGTTTTGACCGATAAAATTGGCCCGCTGACCCAAACTGGTTTTTATTTCGATTATTCCTATTTTCTCCATTTGGGCGAAAAATACCGCATGGGTCTTGGTTTAAAAGGCGGGTTTAATTTTTACCGGGCTGCCTTAGCCGACCTGCAAACCGTTTCTCCCGACCCCATCTATTCGCAGGATATTTTTAAAAATTTCCTCCCCAATTTCGGGGTGGGGGCTTTTGTCTTTTCCGACAACACCTATTTTGGGCTTTCCATTCCTAAACTGGTGGAAAATGTCATCAACCGGCATGATTATTCAACCGAATACATCAGTAAGGAAAAGATTCATTATTACCTGGTGGCTGGCAAGAAGTTTGTTACGGGCGAAAACACGCAACTCAAAGCCCATTCCATGCTCCGCGTGGTTCCCAATGCGCCGGTTACGTTCGATGTTACGGCCATGTTCGGGTTGAAGGAAAAATTCTGGGTGGGCGGAATGTACCGGCTGAATGATTCTTACGGGTTGCTTACCCAGTTTGCTATCGGGAAAATGCTCATCGGCTATTCCTACGATCTCTCTTTTTCCGAACTGAATGCCTTCAGCAGCGGCACTCACGAAATCATGTTCAGTTACAACATCGATCTTTTCGGACAAACCAAAAGAAAATCCGATTGACAACCTTTACGGCGCCAACCGGATCCATCTTCCTTCCCTCCCTTTTATGAAACCCTAATCTACCATAATTTTTTTGGTGACGGTGTTTTTATCCTGAATAATCCGTACCAGGTAAATTCCCGGCTTAAAATTTACAACTGGAATTGTTATCTGGTTTTCGGGAGAAAAGTGGAATTCGGCCACCTGTTTTCCGGTTGACGAATAAATAGTTACCTGTGAAAATTCTTTTCCGGAATAAATGGTCATCTCTTTTTGAACCGGATTGGGATATATCAGGATTTGGCCGTTTTCTTTTGTTCGTTCAGAAATATTAGTTGCCACGCGGGGTTGTTCAATCCGGCGGGTGGAATAAATGCAGTATTCTCCCGGTGCAAAGCTGAGCACCTGACCGGCTGTGGCCAAATCAACCGAATCGTTGGTAAAATAGCGGTACCATTTCCCGGCATTCGGAAAGGTGAAGTTAAAGGTTGACGACTGTGTGCCAAAATTTCCCAGGGCGAACAGATGATTGTCTCCGCTGCTGTACCGGATCCATTTTACGCCGCCGGTGAGGCTGGAACTGAAATTGCCCATCTGGATTTCATCGACGGTTTGCTTGAGGTGATTGAGCCTGGCCATCACCTGAAACAGATCGGTCCGATCGTTATTATCAAGGTATTCCCAGCGGGGCGGTTTTGGCGACAGACGGCAATCGTAACTTACCGAGCCGTCTTCACAACGGTTAATAGAAAGATCGAAACCCCGTTCGCCAAATTGCCAAATCATTTTCGGGCCGGGCAGCAGCAGGTGGAAAACCGAATTCAGTTCTACCCGGTCGAGTGCAACCGGTAGTTGTTTCGTGCTGTAACTGCCGCTCGAAAGTCCGGAGTTGAGGCATTCCACCATGATTCGGTCTTCGTCGTGGCTTTCGGGGTAAGCTATCAGGTTCGGTTCATTCCATCCCCAACTTGAATAAATGCTGCCGCTGAGGTCGGAGCCGCCGGTATTTCCTTTAGCTGCTTCGCTGTATTTGCCGTGCATGTTTTTCCACAGCAACATCCCGTGATTGGCCAGTTCTTTTTCTTCCGGATTTTCTGATAAGTGTTCGAAAATGACCAGCGCACCGGGTTTTCGTTTCCAGATTTCATTTGCCATCCGTTTTAAGTTGGCAATGCGGGGGGCATCGTATTCGCTGCCCCAACTGTTGGTTCCGTACGGCGTATTCGAAAAACCTTTAGTGAAATCGAACCGGAAGCCGTCGATTTTGTATTCGCTCATCCAGAAACTGTTGACACTGTCCACCAGTTCTTTGGTGAATTCCGATTCGTGATTGAAATCGTATCCCCAGGTGAGCGACGGATTTTTGAAATTCGATTCCTTGTTGTACCAGGGATTTTCATCCGTGATGGCCCAGTTGTTCATATACATTTGAACCAGCGGGCTTTGGCCGTAACTGTGGTTCAGCACCATGTCGATTACCACGGCAATCCCGCGTTTGTGGCACTCGTCGATGAGTTTTTTCAGCTCGTTTTTTGGACCGTAATATTTGTCGGGGGCAAAATAGAACGATGGGTTGTAACCCCAACTGCTGTTTCCTTCAAACTCGTTCACCGGCATCAGTTCGAGTACATTTATGTTTAAGTCTTCGAGATAATCGAGTTTTTCACGAACGGCTTTAAACGTATGTTCATCGGTGAAATCGCGGATGAGCAATTCGTAAATGACCAGTTTGTTTTTGTCCGGAATCTGAAAGGCGGCAACTTCCCATTGAAATTCATCCTGTCCCGGCTGGATTACCGATGTAATTCCTTCCGTTTTCCCGGCGGGATAGGGAATGAGACCGGGATAGGTTTCGGCAGAAATGTACGAATCGTTCCACGGATCAACAATTTTTTCGGAATACGGATCGGCGATTTTAATTTCGCCGTCGATGAAATACTGGAAAAGATATTCTTTCCCTTTTTGAAGATGAGGAATTTCGATCCAGAAAAAGTCGCCGTCTTTTTTCATCTGGAAGTTGTTGTCGGGTTGCCAGTTGTTGAAATCGCCCAGCACGAAAACAAAATCTTTGTGTGGCGCCCACAAAACCAGGGCAGCCGCGGTGTCGGAGGGGTAGTTGATCCCTTTTTTGTAGGAAGCGGGTTTGTTTTCCAAAATCCCGTCTTCGCGGACAAACACCAAAAGAGAATCGGTTTGGGTTTCATTTCCGGCAGTGGCTTCCGCAATCAGCCAGTTATTGCCGCTTTCGGTAAAAGTGTGGGTTGTTGTAATATTTTTCCCCGTGTTTTGGATTAATAAAATGTCGTTGACATAAAGTTTCAGACCGGCATCCATCGAACTGCTTGCCGAAATGGTAACCGGCTGGTTTTTTTTGAAAATAGTGTTGTTAGTTGGTTCAGTTATTTTTACCACCAGGCCTTCTTCATAAACCGTAACATACAGGTCGTTGGTTTGTTTCGACTCGTCGGCATTGCGGAAAACAAAAGCCATCTGTTTGATTTTTTCGCCGGAAGGAACCGAATAAAAGGTTTTTATGTCGGGGCTGATCGAGAGTTGGTAAATTCCGTTTCCCAGGTGGGTGAGTTTGGGTTGGTTGGTTTCGTTTCCCCAGTTGCCAATCACATGCTGCCACCCGGTTTCTCCTTCGATGATTACCCCGGTGTGGGCATACAAATCGCCGGTGAAATAACCCAGACGGCTTTCCTGTGCCGAGTTAAACGTGATAAGCACCGGTTGCGGCGCCGTTGGCAGGTCGGGCGAGGTAGTGATTTGTGACGAACCTGTCGCGAGGACGTTTAAAAACAGTGAAATAAAAAGAAACCTTCGCAGCATATTTTTTCAGTTTTAATGATCAAAGGGTTGCCCGATGATTCAGGCAACCCTTTGAATAAGTTGATATTGTGCTACTTTGCCGTAATGATGTAGGTAAATCCGGTAGCAGAGTTCAGAATCAACTGGATGTGATAATTGCCCGCCGATACGGCAATGTTGCTGCCATTGTACTCAAGCGAACCGTCGGCGTTATTGTCGCCGAAGTTGATATCCCATCCGTCGTTGGCGCGGAATTTAATTTCGCCGTCGGTTAAGGTGATGTCGGTACTCCAAATGTATTCGCCTTTGGCTGCAGTAAATGTCATATTGGTGTCGGTGTCCCATTTCCCGGGTGATGCCGAACCAATAATTCCCCAACTGGTTTCGAGTACTGAATAGGAGAAATCGTTCATGTTCACCCTCACGCGGTAGAACCCGTCGGCAGCAACCGTGAGGTTGTTTTCGTCAGCCTGATCAAGGTATCCTTCCTTTGTTTTGCTGGCGCCGAAATCGCCATCCCAACCGGCATTTGACGGAACGAATTTGAATCCCCACCCATCAACCGTGATGTACTGATAGGTGTCAAAAATTCCGTCGCCAATCCATTGCATCGGAATCGCGTTTGCCGTATTCCAGTCGGCAATGACTGATCCTCCTAAAATTTTTGGGCTTTCGGAAACGGTAACCGTTTTGGTGTTCAAATCGGCAATAACAAAATAGTAGCCATCCACCAATCCGGAGTTGGTAAAGTTTCCGTTCCCCGGATTGGAGCAGCCGAT
>CAZHKI010000029.1:0-15540 GCA_964533365.1 uncultured Maribellus sp.
CTTTCATTGCCTCTTTCAGGTCGTTGTTAATCTGCTCGAATAGTGTCATGATATTAAATTTTAAATTAATCGACTTGCCCGTGCAAATATGAATTTTTATTGGTTATCCGGTTTTCACGGGTTACCGAATAATTCGATGCTTTTTGGGAATAGCGGGGGTCGTTCATCCGCAACTGACGGCGTTTATATGCAGGGATATTTTCCATTTCGTCCACATCCTCATCGCTCATCGTTGATAAATCAGTTGACACATTTTTGATTTCATTTTTTTGTCGTTCCTGAACGGTTTTTGGATAAAGCGACTCAAATTCCGGATCATCATTTTTTTCTTCAACTTTTTCTTTTGTAATTTCAAATTCGATGGTTTTCTGATTGGTTACCACCGGCGGTTTTTTCTCCATCGGTTTAATTACCTGTGGCGGTTCAGGGACAAAAGCATTATCGGCAAAAACATGAACTTCCTTTTCGACGGATTTATTCCCTGTGATTTTTGGGATACTGCTGGTACTGAAACCTGTCGCAATGATGGTTACCGAAATATCTTCCCCAAGGGTTTCATCTTTTCCGTTTCCCCAAATCAAATCGGCATCGAACCCGGCTTTATTTTGAACAAAATCGGTAATACGACCTATCTCATCCATGGTTACTTCTTTTGTTCCCGAGGTAATATTCAGCAAAATATTTTTAGCACCACGAATGTCGTTGTTGTTGAGCAACGGTGAATTCAGCGCTTTTTCCACGGCGTCTTCGGCACGGCCCTCGCCACTGGCCACCCCGGTTCCCATAACCGCCAGGCCACTTTTTCGCATCACGGTTTCCACATCGGCAAAATCGACATTGATGTAGCCGGGGACGGTAATAATTTCGGCAATTCCCTTGGCTGCCGTAGCCAAAACATTGTCGGCGCGGGCGAAAGCCTCGGAAATACCAAAATCACCGTACATCTCACGGATTCGCTCGTTGTTGATAACCAGCAACGAATCCACATGGTTTTCCAGTTCCTCAATACCTTCAATGGCCTGTTTAATTCTTCGGCGGCCTTCGTTCCTGAACGGAATGGTTACAATGCCCACGGTAAGAAATCCCAACTCTTTGCACGCCTGAGCAATGACCGGAGCGCCACCGGTACCGGTGCCGCCACCCATTCCGGCAGTAATAAAAACCATTTTTGTATTTTCTGAAAGCGCTTTTTTTACCTCATCAATATTTTCGAGGGCAGCTTCCTTGCCTTTTTCGGGTTTATTGCCGGCGCCCCGTCCTTCGGTTAACGAAGGCCCCAATTGCACCTTTGTTCCCACCGGACTGGCATTGAGAGCCTGTGCATCGGTATTACAAATGATAAAATC
This sequence comes from uncultured Maribellus sp., assembly GCA_964533365.1. Lineage (GTDB taxonomy): Bacteria > Bacteroidota > Bacteroidia > Bacteroidales > Prolixibacteraceae > Draconibacterium. The sequence continues at coordinate 1,347 of CAZHKI010000029.1, forward strand.
GACATCGCGGATTCCCTGTTTAAACATGTGGTTTACAGCATTTCCACCACCTCCGCCAACGCCTACCACTTTTATTTCTGAACCTACTTTTTTCGGAAAAGAAAAATTTGCTATGTTATCTGTCATGATACTCAATTTTTAAGTTTAAAAGGGTTTATTCATCCAACGGCTGGTCATCATCGTCGGCAAACAACCGGCCAAGCCCGAAATTCTTGTAGAACCAGTTGTCAATGCTCGGCTCGGTCACCGGTTCATCGGTTCTGATTTTCTTTTTCTCAATCCGTTCCTTTTTCTTTTGGAACAGTAATTTTTCGCTAAATACTTTTTTAGGCTGAATTAAAGGTTCCGGTGCGTCATTTTCCACCTCGAAGGGAATTTCATCTACTTCTTCATCTTCCAGAACGAAGTTGGTTTTTACCGGTTCCTTTTCCTGTGCCTCATCTGTTTTATCGTTTAAGGTAAATTTTTCAGGTTCTTTTTTGGACTGTAGTATCTGGTTCGGATTGGTTTTAAACCCGGTTGCCAAAATGGTCACGCTGATTTTATCGCCCAACGATTCGTCGTAGCCGTTCCCCCAGATGATGTCGGCTTCCTGTCCTGCCCTTTCCTGAAGGGTTTCAATAATTTCGCCTATTTCACCAATTCTGATTTCGTCGGTTCCCGAGATAATATTCAGTAAAATATTCTTGGTGCCATAGATATCGTTGCTGTCGAGCAGCGGTGACTCCAGGGCCATATTGACGGCATTCATGGCACGTCCTTCGCCCGAAGCCCGCCCGGTCCCCATGATGAAAACCTTACTGTCGTGCATCACGGTGTGTACGTCGGTGTAGTCGATGTTCACATTTCCGTGAACGGTAATAATTTCGGCCACGCCTTTAACAGCCGTGGCCACAATGTTGTCGGCCATTTTAAATGCCTGCCGGGCTGGTAAATCGCCAAATATATTTTGCAACCGCTGATTGCTAACCACCAACATGCTGTCAACAAATTCGCCCAGTTTTTTGATACCGTTCATAGCCTGGCCAAAGCGTTTTTTCCCTTCAGCAGGCGAAGGGATGGTAACCACAGCAATGGTCAGGATATCGAGTTCGCGGGCCAGGCTGGCAATAACCGGGGCAGCACCGGTTCCGGTTCCGCCGCCCATACCGGCTGTAACAAACAACATTTTGGTGTTATCTTTCAGTACTCTTTTTATATCCTCGTAATTTTCGCGGGCTGCCTGTTCACCCATTTCCGGCTGGTTTCCGGCGCCACGCCCTTCGGTTAAGGTTACCCCAAGCTGAATTTTTACCGGGACAGGGCTTAACTCCAGCGCCTGGGCATCGGTATTACAAATGATGTAATCAACGCCGGTAATCCCTTCTTCGAACATGTGGTTTACTGCGTTGCAACCGCCGCCACCAACTCCCACCACCTTGATGATGGAAGAAGAAGATTTTGGAAACTGAAAGTTTACTAATTCAACAGCCATATTGTTCGTTATTTAATTCATTGCCAAATCGTCGTTATCGTCGTCAATATAATCGAGTACTCCCTGAAATACTTTTTTCCAGGCCGAACCATTTCCCTCTCTTTTCGGTTTTTCTTTAACTTTTTTCACTTTTTCTTTCTCCTGAAAAACTGGGGTATTTTCAGCCGACAACTTCAACAATCCCAGTGCAGTGAGGTATTCCTGTCCCTGCAGTTCCTTTCGTTTGTTCAACGGATGGATCACAGAAAAGGCTTTTCGGGCGTCCATTCCGGTCCTGAATTTTACCAGTGAAATCATGTTGTTCATATTCGAAGCGCCCCCGGCAAGGACAATCCCGGTACCCACCTGCTGTTCGATACCCGATTTTTCCATCTGGGCATAAACACTGTCGATAATTTCTTCCAGGCGGGCCTGGATAATGAATGCCAGACTTTTAAACGAAATTTCCTTGGGTTCCCAACCGTTGTAGCCGGGAATGGTCACCACTTTCTGCTCATCGGCAAAATCTCCCAATGCCTGTCCGTATTTGATTTTTAGCTGTTCGGCCCATTTTACCAGAATGGAACAGCCTTCTTTGATGTCGTTGGTGACTACATTCCCACCAAAGGGGACGACTGCTGTGTGTACCAAAACATTATCGTGATATATGGCAAACTTGGTTGTACCGGCGCCCATGTCGAGCACAATGGCACCAACCTCCTTTTCATCGTCGGTCAACACAGCTTCGGAAATGGCCAGTGGTGAAAGGATGATTTCGCCGACCTGAAGTCCGGCTTTATCAAAAACCCGCTGAATATTAACCAATTGTGCTTCGGGAACAACAACTAATTTGTAGTTGGCCTCCAGTTTCCGTCCGGTAATTCCTACCGGGTTCAATTCTGAAATTTCGCCGTCAACCACATACGACTGTGGAATAACATGAACAATTTTGTAGTCTTGTTCAATTTTCAGGTTTTTGGCTTCGTTGTACAATTCATTTAAATCGAACCGGGTTACAATCCCATCTTCGGAAGTATAACGGTAGCCACGGTAACTTAATGTTTTCAGATGTTGTCCTGCATAAGAAATATTGACTGAGCGGACTTCTTCCCCAACCTGATTTTCAATTTCGTTAACCACTCGGGTTACCGCAGTAGCAACATCGTCAACATTAAAAACCAAGCCCCTTTTAATTCCTTTTGAAGGAACCTGCGCCATTCCCAGAATTTCTATTTTGCCCTCTTCTGTTTTTTTGCCGGCGAGGGCTGCTATTTTCGACGTTCCCAAGTCGATAACAACGGAAAGATTACTTTTTGAGGCCATATCTTATCTTTTTTTTGCAATTACCTGATCCTTGTATTTTACACTCACTTTTTTGTATTTGTTCCAGTTGTTCTTTGCCAGAACCTGACTGTAAAACGATTTCATATTTCGCAGCTTTTCCTCGAAATTTTCGAAACTGCCCAACTCAATTAAATGATCCCCAACCAATGGCGTGAGATAAACATCGCCATTTTTTTCAACATAAATCTGTTCAATTTGCGCGCTCCAGAATTCATGATCCTTCACAAAAAGCACAAACGGCAACAATTCATTTTTAGCAAATTCTTCAGAAAAATTCCCTGTCGCCACCAAAACATCAGCAGAATAATTGATGGACACCGGAAACCTTACCCCTTTTTTATCGAGAAAATAAGACACATCAGGAGTCATAACCCGAACCACCGGTTCGCGGTGCCTGACCCGTACAGCCAAAACGCCTTTGTACGATGTACTGTCTTTGGCAACCACTTTATAAACTTCGGCCTTATAAATTGCCCGGTGTTTCTCGACCACCTTCTCGATGCTGTCGGAGTTAATTTCGTTCAGTGGTTTCCCAATTAGTTCTTTGTCGGCTGATTTAACCATCCGGATGATGTCTGCTTTATCCAATTGAATGGTTTCATCTTCCCTGAAATTGACTTCAATTCCCCGGCAGGTAACGTTGCGATACTGACGCGAGGTAAACGCCAGCGTAACGGTAACAAATATTACCAACAACACCAACCCTATCAATTTCAGCAACTTTCGCAACATTAGTTTTTATTCTTTAGTATTTCCGTAATCGGTTCCACCATCCGGTCGATATCGCCCGCTCCCATTGTCATTACAATATCAACCGGGTTGTTTTTCAGCCATTCCATGGTTTCCTCCCGCGACAAAAGATATTTATTTTCAAGTTCCATTTTGTTGAAAATAATATCTGAAGAAATACCTTTTATGGGTTCTTCCCTGGCCGGGTACAAAGGAATCAGAATGGCGCAGTCAAGTAAATCGAGACTTTCAGCAAATTCAGCGGCAAAATCTTTGGTCCTCGAATAGAGATGCGGCTGAAAAATGCCGGTCAGTTTTCTTTCCGGGTAAAGAGCTTTTACCGAGGTTATCACTGCTTTCAGTTCTGCTGGATGATGAGCATAATCGTCGATAAAAATATTTTTTTCGTTTTTCAAATGAACGTCAAACCGGCGCACCACACCCTGATAATCTTCAATTCCGGCTTTTACCGCGCTGGCCGGAATACCGGCAAGAAAAGCCAAAGCCGCTGCGCCCAGGGCATTTTCAACATTCACCAGCCCGGGATAATGTAAGGTACAGTCGGCAATTATTCCACCGGGTGTTTTCAGCCCAAACCTGTAACACCCGTTATGGGTATCGAGATGCAAACCGACCGTGGTAAAATCGGCATCTTCGTTTAACGCGTAAGAGAAAATTCGTGCCGGAGTTTTCGTCGTATTGATATCGACGCCCTTTTTCACCACCAGCGCCCCTCCCGGTTTAATTTGCGAAATAAATTTCTCAAAAGCGTCAACAATTTTATCCTTATCGCCATAAATATCGAGATGGTCGGCATCGATAGATGTAACCAATGCCAGCAAAGGCTGCAAATGAAGAAACGAACGATCGAATTCGTCGGCTTCGGCTACTATCCATGGCGAATTTTCTTTGGGAAGCAACAAATTGCTGCCAAAATTTTTGGAGATACCCCCCAAAAATGCACCACATCCGGCTTCGGTGTGGTTCAATATGTTTGCCGTAATCGTACTAACCGTGGTTTTACCATGAGTTCCCGAAATGGCAATTCCACTTTTTTCGTTGCAAATCATCCCAAGTACTTTTGCCCGTTTCAGTAAGCCGATGGGTTTTTCGCGGAACCAGGAGAGTTCGGTGTGGTCGTCGGGCAGCGCCGGAGTAAAAACGGCCAGTGTTTCGGCCGGGTCCCAGCTTTTGGGGATTTTTCGGATGTCGTCTTCAAAATGAACATCGATTCCTTCCTGCAACAGCGTATCCGTAAGCGTGGTTGGGGTGCGATCGTAACCGGCCACATTTCGCCCTGTAAATTTAAAATACCGGGCCAGGGCGCTCATTCCAATTCCCCCGATACCGAGAAAGTACACGTTTTTTATATTTCGAAGGTTGTTCATTTTCTTATCATTTTTTCTGCTTCATCCACAATTTTTTGAGTTGCATCAGGCCTTGCCAGTAATTTTATATTTTCTGAAAGAATTTTGCATTTTTTATCGTCGTTCATCAGTTGCAAAACAGCGGGAAAAAGATTTTCATCGATCTCACTGTCGCGAATGAGAACAGCGGCCCCTTTTTCAACCAGCGCGAGGGCGTTTTTGGTTTGATGATCTTCAGCCACATTGGGCGAAGGCACCAAAACCGAAGGTTTTCCAACCAGGCACAATTCGGAAATGGTACCGGCGCCGGCGCGCGAAATAACCAATCCGGCCGCTGAGTAAGCCAAATCCATGCGCGAAATAAACTGGTGAACATGCAGGTTGGCCGGCTGATTCCCCTCAAGTTCACTACAAATCCGTTCATAATAAATGGCACCAGTTTGCCAAATGAATTCCACGTTTGACTGGCGGATAAATTCCAGATTTTTCAGAACAGCATTGTTGATGGAGCGTGCGCCGAGGCTTCCTCCTACAATCAAAACCACCCGGCTTTCAGGTTTCAGATTAAAATAATCAAGCGCTTCAGTTTTGCCGGGCAATTCTCTGAGCAGGTTATCACGAACAGGATTTCCGGTCATTACAATTTTTGAAGCCGGGAAAAAACGTTCCATATTTTCGTAGGCCACACAAATTGTTTTCACTTTTTTGCCTAACATTTTATTGGTAATGCCGGCGTATGAATTTTGTTCCTGAATGAGTGACGGTATTTTTTTTGCAGCCGCAGCCCTGAGAAGAGGCCCGCTGGCATAACCACCCACCCCGATAGCTAACTGGGGTTGAAAATCGTTTACAATTTTACGTGCCAAAACAGCACTCTTCAACAGCCGGATGAAAAACGTCACCATTTTCAAGCCGGGTTTTCGGGGAAATCCCATCACGGGCAGGCCCACAATTTCATATCCGGCTGCCGGAACTTTTTCCATTTCCATTCGACCCAAAGCGCCTACAAACAAAACCGAGGCTTTCGGATAACGCTTCCTGATTTCGTTTGCAATGGCCAGCGCCGGGAAAATGTGTCCGCCGGTTCCGCCCCCGCTAATTATTACTCGTTCAATACTCATCATTTCTCCATTTCGTAATCTTCGTCGGGTACATTAATCTGTACCGGTTGTTTCTGAATTTCCCGATCAATTTGATTTTGATAACTCACACTGAGGATACACCCAAAAGCAATGGACGTAAATAACAGCGAAGTTCCTCCAAGGCTAATCCAGGGCAGCGGCTGACCTGTTACAGGAAGTACACCACTGGAAACCCCCACGTTGATCATGGCCTGGTAAACCAGCAACAAGGTAAAACCGGCAACCACAAAAGCCGGAAAAGTTCGCGTAGTGCGGCGTACAATCACCACTCCCCGGAAAAAGAAAACCAGGTATAAGAAAATAACACCTGCACCACCCAGAAATAATCCATACTCTTCGACAATGATAGCAAAGATAAAATCGTTGTATGCAGCAGCCATGTAATTACTGACATCTGAATGACCTGGTCCTTTGCCGATAAACCCACCTTCGTAAATAGCCAGTTTGGCATAATCGGCCTGGGTAATTCCCTTTTCCGAATTGGGGTCACCATGAATAAACCTTTCGATACGGCCCTTAATGGTTTGTGCCCTTGTGGGGAGGTTGGGAATTTTATCAGCAACCAGATAAACCATGACTACGATTGCAACCCCGGCGGCAATCACCACCAACAGGTACTTTAACGGAATTCGGCCAACAAACATCATGGTCATGATGGTGGCAAAAAGCAGCGCTGAGGTAGAAAAATTTGAGAAGAAAATCAATCCGCAGACGATGCCGGTAAAAAAGATTATCTTTTTGAAGGCAATGAAAAGATCGTGACTGGTTTTTTGCTTTTTCCCCAAAACTTTGGCGGTATAAAGTATCAGTGAAATTTTGGCCACTTCAGCCGGTTGAAAAAATAAAAGGGTACGGCCGCTGCCTTTCACAATTCCTGCAAATTTGAGCGCAAGGGTAAGCAACAGAAGGCCAATACTGATGTACAGCAGGTAGTTGGCAGCCACCGAATAAAATTTCACCGGGATTACATTCACCATGAGCAATATAATACCACAGCCCGCGCCCAGGAAAAATACCTGCCGTATTAAATAACGCAAGGTATTACCCGACGCCTGACGATAAGCCAGCGCCCCAGTCGAACTGTAAACAATCAACAGCGACATCAGCGACAACAGCAACAGGACGATCCAGATGACCTTGTCTCCTCTGAAATATTTCTGAATTGGCAAATCCATTTTTACAGGTTCCTAACTTCACGTTTAAACTGCATACCACGGTCTTCGTAGTTTTCAAACAAATCGAAACTGGCGCAGGCCGGCGAAAGCAGCACCGTGTCGCCGTTGCGGGCCAGGTAATAAGCTGCTTTCACAGCTTCCTGCATACTTGTTGCATCCACCATATCTTTCACCAGTCCGCCAAAAGCCTGATGTAGTTTTGTATTATTTTTTCCCAGACAAACAATGGCTTTCACTTTATCGCGCACCAGTTGTTCCAGCATGGTATAATCGTTTCCTTTATCAATTCCACCCACAATCCAAACGATGGACGTGTTGATACTCTCCAGCGCATACCAGGTTGAATTCACGTTTGTTGCTTTCGAGTCGTTGATAAACTCAATTCCATGTACCTTCAGAAAACGTTCCAGCCGGTGTTCAACCCCCTTAAAATCGGACAGGCTTTCCTTGAGTTGCTGGTTGCGGATTTCGAATACCATACTTGCAATTCCTGCTGCCATCGAGTTGTAAGTATTGTGTTGTCCCTGTAATGATAAATCCAGAATTGACATGCTGAATTGATTTTGGTTAAAATTTATAATCATGTTGTTATTCCGAATTCCTGCCCCGGGTTCGGCTGGTTCTCCCAGGCCAAAAGGGACACGAACGGCTTTAATCTCTCTTTTTTCAACTTCCCGCCGGGTTACTTCGTCGTCGGTACAGTAAATGAAATAGTCGGCGGACGTTTGATTTTGGATGATGCGGAATTTCGAATCGACATAATTCTGCATTTCGTAGTTGTACCGGTCGAGGTGGTCGGGTGTGATGTTCATCAGCACAGCGACATCGGCTTTAAAATCGTACATTCCGTCCAATTGAAAACTGCTCAGTTCGATCACATATACATCGTAATCCTGTTCAGCCACCTGCCGTGCGAAACTTTCGCCCACATTTCCGGCAAGGCCCACATTGAGGCCGGCATTTTTCAGAATATGGTAAGAAAGCAGCGTAGTGGTGGTTTTCCCGTTGCTGCCGGTGATACAAATGGTTTTTGCTTTATTGTACCGGCCTGCAAATTCAATTTCGGAGATAACCGGAATCCCTTTTTCATGAAGGAGTTTAACGATTGGAGCCTTTTCGGGGATACCCGGGCTTTTCACCACTAATGCGGCTTCCAGAATTTTAGGTTCGGTATGCTGGCCTTCTTCAAATTCGATGGAATACTCAGCCAGTATATTTTTATATTTCTCCCTGATTTTTCCGAAATCAGAAACGAACACGCTGAAACCCTTTTTCAGTCCAAGAATGGCAGCGCCCACGCCGCTTTCTCCTCCGCCCAATATGATTAATTTTTCGTGCACTTACCTGATTTTTAAAGTAATGATGGTTATAACAGCGAGAAAAATCCCGACAATCCAAAAGCGGGTTGTAATTTTTGCTTCCGGAATTCCCTTTTTCTGATAATGATGATGAATGGGGCTCATCAAAAATACCCGGCGACCTTCGCCATATTTACGTTTGGTGTATTTAAACCAGGCTACCTGTATCATCACCGAAAAGTTTTCGATAAGGAAAATTCCACACAACAACGGAATCAGGATTTCTTTCCTGATGATAACCGAAAAAACAGCAAGGATTCCCCCGAGTGCCAGGCTTCCGGTATCGCCCATAAAAACCTGAGCCGGGTACGAATTATACCACAAAAACCCAACAGTTGCCCCGATGAATGCAGCCACAAAGATGGTCAGCTCCCCAATATTGGGAATGTACATGATGTTGAGGTAGTCAGCATATATAATATTACCACTCACGTAGGCGAGTATACCGAGCGTAGCACCGCTGATGGCCGAAGTACCGGCCGCCAGCCCGTCAATCCCGTCGGTCAGGTTGGCAGCATTCGAAACCGCTGTTATTATAAAAATGATTGCCACGGCATACAAAATCCATTTCAGCCACGACGAAGCTTCACCTGTAAACGCCACCAGCCATTCATAATCAAATTCATTTTTCTTGATAAACGGGATGGTCGTTTTGGTTGATTTGATATCACGGGTAACAAACTGGATGCTTTGCTGACCCGTAACCGGATCGATGACCAGCTCCTTCATATCTTTCCCGCTGGCATCTTTCACATGTTCCCGTACTTTCACATCGTCGCTCAGAAAAAGCGTTGCAGCTACAATCAAGCCCAGGCTGACCTGTCCCAGAATTTTGAATTTGCCAGCCAGCCCTTTTTTATTTTTCATGAAAACTTTGATGTAGTCGTCAACAAAACCAATCATCCCGAGAAATACGGTGGTAATGAGCATGAGTAAAATGTAAATATTGTCGAGGCGGGCAAACAGGAGTGTGGGAATTACAATAGCCGCAAGGATGATAATTCCACCCATGGTAGGAGTACCTTTTTTCTGCATTTGGCCTTCCAGCCCCAAATCCCTGATTTCTTCGCCAATTTGCTGACGCTGTAAAAACCGGATGATGCGTTTACCAAAAGCCGTGGCAATAAACAGTGATAATATGATAGCAGCGCCCGACCGAAAAGAAATATACTGAAACATCCCGATTCCGGGGATGTCGTATTCTGCCAATATATCATACAAGTAATAGAGCATAACACAGGGTTTTAATCATCCAATCCAAATAATTCACGCAACACTTCCATATCGTCGAAATGGTGTTTTACACCATTGATTTCCTGGTAATTTTCATGTCCTTTGCCGGCCACCAGAATAATATCGCCGGGTTGGGCGATCATCACTGCCGTTTTAATGGCTTCTTTCCGGTTTTCAATAGAAACCACCTTGTTTTTAAAACGGGCGTCCACTCCGGCCTCCATATCCTGAATAATGAGCGCGGGGATTTCGGTACGCGGATTATCCGATGTGAGGATCACCTTGTCGCTGGCGAGCAGCGCTTCGCGGGCCATTTCGGGGCGTTTGGTTTTATCGCGGTCGCCACCGGCGCCAACTACCGTTATCACCTTTTCGTTTCGAGTGCGGATTTCGGAAATCGCGCCAAGGACATTTTTCAATGCATCGGGGGTGTGCGCATAATCAACAATACCCAGTTTCCCATCAACACTCCTGACGGTTTCGAACCTTCCTTTCACCGGTGAAAGATTACTGATTTGGGTCAGCACTTCCTGCTTGTCCTGTCCCAGATTCACTGCCGCAGCATACACAGCCAAAAGATTAGAAGCATTAAAGCGGCCAACAAACCGTGTCCAGGTTTCGCTGCCGTCCATATTCAGCAACATTCCGTCGAAATGAGGTTCCAGAACTTTGCACCGGAAATCGGCCATTTTCCCTACCGAGAAAGTCACTTTCCGGGCTTTGGTATTTTGAAGCATCACCAGCCCGTTTTTATCATCGAGGTTGATCTGGGCAAAAGCTTCAGCCGGCAAAAGGTCAAAAAATGCTTTTTTTGCTTTAATATATTCAGCAAAGGTTTTATGATAATCGAGATGGTCGTGGGTGATGTTGGTAAAAATCCCGCCGGCAAATTGTATCCCGGAAATCCGCTGCTGATGAATGGCGTGCGAACTAACTTCCATAAAACAATACGCACAACCGCTTTCGGCCATTTTAGCCAGCAGGCGCTGTATTTTCAGGGCATCGGGAGTGGTATGCGAAGCCACTTCACTGGTTTCGTTTATTTTATAGGAAATGGTTGAAATAAGACCTGCATTATAACCAAGGTTCCGAAATAACCGGTGCAACAGGGTGGCAATACTGGTTTTACCATTGGTCCCGGTTACGCCCACAACCTTCATCCGTGCAGAAGGAAAGCCGTAAAACGCCGAAGCCAGTTCACCAAGGATTCGGTTGGAATCGTCAACCTGAACAAAGGTTGCATTTTCATCGTGGTTATCCGGAATTTCTTCACAAAAAACTGCGACAGCCCCCTTTTCGAGAGCCGACTGAATAAACCGGTGCCCGTCGGCATGTACACCCCGCTGAGCGACAAAAGCCGATCCCGGAACCACCTTGCGGGAATCGAATTCAATTTCCACAATTTTCTTATCAACCGGACCGGTTATCCTACGATATACAATATGTTTCAGTAATTCAGCTAATTTCATTTTCAACTTAATGTTATATAAACCGTTTGTCCGGGCTGGTAATGACTGCCGGGAGTCAGTGATTGCTGCCGCACTTTCCCAACCCCTTTCACTTTTACCCTTAATCCGGCGTTTTCCAGTAAATAAACTGCATTTTTGGCCCCCATCCCCCGGACATCGGGAACCCTGCCCGAATTCATTTCATTTTCCCCCAGAATAATCTGGTCATTTTCCTTTTTAACTGAAGCAAGAGTGGTTTCGGGTTTTCCTTTAACTATATCCATGTCCAGTTCCCTGGCAATTTTCAGAATATCTTTTGATTTTCCTTTTTTGATATCAGGTAGAATATTGTCATCGGGTTCGGGTAATTCTTCCATTTCTTTGATGGAGATGCGGTCTGCGTATATTTTTTCGGCAATTTCCTTAAAAACCGGGCCAGCCACTGAACCGCCATAATAAGCGCCCCGTGGATTGTTAAATGTTACAATCATTGAATATTCGGGATCATCGGCCGGGAAATATCCGGCAAACGAAGCAAGGTACATTCCTTTTTGGTACCCACCCGCTCCGGTTGAAATTTGTGCCGTACCGGTTTTTCCTGCAAATTTGAAATATTCGTTTTTCAACGATTTCCCGGTTCCGGTTTCGCAAACACCTTCCAACATTTTTTGTGCTTTCCGGATAGTTCCCCTCGAAGCAATTGATGAATTCAGCACAACGGGTTTAAACTGTTTCACCCGTGCCCCCTTGTCGCTGATTTCCCTGACCAACCGCGGCTTCATCATCTTTCCATCGTTGGCTACCGCATTATAGAATGTCAATATTTGCAGGGGGGTCATTTTGGTTTCATACCCGTACGACATCCAGGCCAGTGAAGTTCCCCACCAGTCCTTGTCGCCGGGATACTTAAAAAACGGCTCTCCTTCGCCCGGAACTTCCACTCCCAGTGGTTTGTTTACCCCGAAGCTGAAAACCCGGTCAACATAAGCTTTCGGATTTTTTTCGTAGCAGGCTGTTATAATTTTGGCCACTCCCACATTCGACGAAAGTTCAAAAATTCTTTTCACCGAAATTTCGCCATGACCGCCATATTTATAATCGCTGTCGTAGATTGTACGGCCTTTGTATTTCCACACCCCGCTTCCCGTATCAAAAACGTCGCAGGTATCCACCAAACCATCTTCGAGGGCAGCCATCAATGAAATGAGTTTAAAAGTAGAACCCGGTTCGTAACATCCGGCGTGGCCCAGTGCATAATTGTAGTTCTCGTAATAATTTCCATTTTCGAAGCCCAGATTGGCAACCGCTTTAATATCGCCGGTTTTAACTTCCATAAGTATTGCTGTTGCCCAATCGGAATTGGTTGCCCGAAGCTGACGGAGCAGGGCGCTTTCGGTAATATCCTGCATTTTTACATTGAGCGTGGTAATGACGTCCATCCCGTCGCGTGGTTCAATTTCCACGCGGGTAACCCATCGTCCCGAAAGGTTTTGCTTGTAACCAACCCCGTTTTCGCCTCTCAGTACTTCTTCGTAAGCCGCTTCAAGGCCAGTAAATCCGGCACTTCCCTGAGTTCCATCCGAGGCGCCTTTATTTAAGCCACCTATGGTACGGAGTGCCAGAATCCCCAGCGGGGTTACCCGTTTATTCTCCTGTTCGATGAGCATCCCGCCACCAAAACGGCCCCTGCGGAGAATGGGAAACTTCTTCATTTGCTGTAATTCGGCATAATCAATTTTACGTGGGGTTAAAACAAAATCCCTGTCGCCTTTTTTGTAAGCATTATTCAGCCGTCGCTTGTATTCCTTTGCCGGCATATCCCTGAAGAATGACGAAAGGTACCATGCCAGCGAATCACTTTGTTCGTGGAAAACTTTCTTAACCCCTTCCGCAGCAAGGTCCATCCGAACCCGGTAACCCGGCACAGAAGTAGCCAGCACACTGCCGTCTTCAGCACAAATATTTCCCCGGTTGGGTTCAACAACTATAGTATTGCTTTTCAGGTTTTTGGCAATAGTCTGCCAGCGGTCGTTTTTAATTTGCTGAATGGAAAACAATTTATAAAAAACGACAACGCTAAACACCATAAGTATTAAATAAACAATGGCAATGCGCGTTATGATTGACCTCCGGATACCCATTTGCCTAATCCTCCCTGACTTTAAGTTTTTTCGGGGGTGCAACCGGTTCTTCCAGTCCCAGTCCGGCCTCTTCCACTTTCTTCAGCACTTTCGACGGTCGGCTCGCATCCATCAGCCTGGCCGACAGGGTTATGGATTCCGAACGCAGTTCATCAATCGTATCCTGCAATACTTCTACACGCCGAATGGTTCGTTCCGACCAGTTTCGGTTGGTTATGAGCAAAATTCCGAGGGCGGCTAAAAACAATATAAACGGCAATTGCCGGGTCACCCGTTCATCGGTAAGAATGGTCCCCCCGATAAACGATTTCATACCGCCAGTTTTTTTGCTGTTTTTAATATTTTCTGCCATATCACAATTTTTCTGCAATCCGGAGTTTCGCGCTTAGCGAACGTGGATTTTTCTTTAATTCTTCTTCCCGGGGTGTAACAACTTTTCTGGTCACCATCCTGAACGGAGTGATTAGGTTCCCGTAAAAATCCTTTTCAGCATTCCCTTCAAAATTCCCGGTCTTCATAAAATTTTTACACAAGCGGTCTTCGAGGCTGTGATAGGTAATCACCACCAGCCTTCCGCCGGGTTTCAGCATATCGAGCGAAGCCTGTAAAAACTCCTTCAATGCTTCCATTTCATCATTTACCTCAATACGTAGTGCCTGAAATACCTGAGCCAGGTATTTATTTTCAGTAGCCCGGGGCGAACATCCCGAAGCAATTTCTTTCAGTTCGCCAGTCGTTTTGATGGAATTATTCGTCCGCCTTTTCATGATTTCGGAAACCAGTTTCCCCGCGTTATTAATCTCA
>CAZHKI010000030.1:0-15285 GCA_964533365.1 uncultured Maribellus sp.
ACGCGATATTATCAACCACCACCCCACCTGGCGACGACAGGTCGATCCCATAAATATCGGGACTGTCGTGTCCGGTAAATTTCAGGGAAATATTGGAAGTCGAATCAGGAAGCGGTACCTGAAGCATTTCATAATCCACACCCGCTTTTAATGAATCCGAAAAACAGATTGTACCGTTTGCTGAAAGTTCAAAAAAAACGGGGCGTTTGGCATGGCCGTAAAACATGCGGAACTGGTCGTAAACCTGAGTCTGTTCGTATGAAATACCGCTTTTGGAGATATTCAGTTCGGCCGTGTAAATAACAGAATCGACAAATGGAATGGAATCGCTGGCCACAGGTGCAAATCTTGAAAATGCGCCCATCACACCATAGCGGTCGTGTTCCACCAGCGTATCAACATTTCCGTAAATCGGAAACCGCTGCCAGTTGGGCGAATTGACCTGCAAAGCCGTAAAACGGAAATCGTAGGGTTGAAGGGCCGGTCGTAATCCCGGGCCGGTTCCTCCAAACTTCGTCTGAAGTTTGCTGCGGATAAAACTGGTCATCCGGTCCTCTTCAATCTGGCTGTCGCCGTAATGCATAATCCTGACGGAGTTCTTTTCATGAAGTTTCTTAAAAAACCGGTTCAGATTTGTTCTTCCCGAATCTGTCAGTTCAATTTTATAAATCGATTGCACGAGCGAATCGTAACTGGCCCGAAGGGTTTCCATAGAAACCGAATCCGATATGGCGGCATCATTTTCCAGTTCCACCAATGAATCGATATCAAACTGGTGTTCAATCAATTCCGACACATCGGCATATTGAATATCGCCGGGCAGAAACATCTCCCTGAATGTTGGCATGTGAAAAGTGAATTCACCCATTTTCACACCTTCTGCCGGAGTGACCCACATGGCCGCTGCCAGCAAAAAAAACACACTGAGCGTAAAAAGCAATGTCTTTAATGGTTTCATCGTTTCAAATAAACGGTTAATTTTTGTCCCACCTGTATTTTTCGCGGATCATCAATCTGGTTCCACTCCAATATTAATTCAGGCGTAACACCTTCATATTTTTTGGCGATAACAAACGGTGACTCTCCATTTTTCACCACATGTTCAATTTTCCGCGAATTATCGAATTGTTCCAGGATGCTGGCAGGTGTTTTTTGGATTTGGCTGACAATTTCAGCCGGTTTTGTTGTGGTGTTTTCGCTGGTTTGTTTATCCAGCCCGCTGTAAAAAACCACGTCCGTTTCGGGCACAAAAATATCAAGTTTTTGCCCGGCCTGAATGCGCCGCTCATCCGAAATGTTGTTCCAGTATTTCAAATCGGATACACTGACGTCGTATTTTTCGGCAATCACTCCCAATACATCGCCCGTTTTAACACGGTACTGAATTTTACTTTTCCCGTCAATTTCCAGGTCTTTCACCGGTTCATTTACAAAATGCCGGCCGGGTTCAGGCGGATACTCCACCTTTTGCTCCGTCACCTGAAACAACGCCGAATCGCCGGAACATAAAATAGAATCCTGCCACAGCACAAAATCGTCCCATCTTCCGCTTGGAAGGACCAGATTTTTCCCTTGTTCTGCTGAAGGAATAATTGAAAATTTATATTGTGGGTTTAAAAACCGGAGCTGCTGTACCGGGACACCAATCACATTTTCGATTTGCTGAAAATGAATTTTATGCGAAACCAATACCGTATCGGGTTTATTTTTGGGGGAAAACAGGTTGACTTCCGGTTCAAACCGGTTCGTATTCAAAAAAACCGCCACAGCCTGAAAAGCGGCAATGGTATTCGATACATTTTCAGGAAGTGAAGACAAAATGGAATAACTGTCAGCATTTTCACCGGCCAGGGGAAGAGCGTTTCTCAACTTGGCATTTCCACAAAGGAATGCGAGAACGGCCAGTTCGGGCGTTTCAAAAATTTCAAAATTTTCCTTTAACTGCCTGGCTGCCATTCGGGTACTTCGCAATACATTAAACCTTTCGTCAACCAGCCGGTTAGTTTCGCCACCGTTCAGCACAGCCTGAAAATGGGTCAGTTGCCAAACGCCCAATCGTTTATCAACACTTACAGCATACGGGTACATCGCCGACAACGCCGGAGCCAGGTATTTCAATTCTGCGGGAAGTCCAACACTTTTGAGTTCAGCTTCAAAATCCTTTTCATAAAATGAAAACAGCCGGACAAAATTCTTTTTGTCTTTATCAGGAAGATGTTCCAAATCATTGTAAAAACAAGTTGCTTGCGGCATAATCTGGCGGAACAGGCTCAGATTCATTTCATTGAATTCATCAATAAAAAAAATTACATTAGCTTGCCTGTACTTTCCGTGGTAAAAACTGGTGTCGGAAAAACAATACAGTTCATGCAACGACTGAATGTTTTGCCTGAAAAATGCAAAACGCATATTAGCTGCTGAATCGGCCTGAGCTTTACCCGGATAATAAAAAAACACCGATAAAACAACGACCAAATACGACCTGATATATATATTAATATAACCCAATTTTTTTAAGAAATTAAAGCTGCAAAAATATCATTTCCTGCCGGAATGAAAACCCCGGAAAAAAGAAATCGAAAAAACAGTCTTTGATAATTTCAGGCTGTCCTTCCGAAAACCCAAAAATCATTTTTACCTTCCCCAACAATTTTTACTTTTGTCTGCTTGTTATTATTCTAAAGATATACAATATGAAAAGTCTGATTTCTGTATTCCTTTCTATCCTGTTTACTTTTTCTGCTTTTGCACAGGCAACCCAAAAAATTACCCTTGAAGATTTGTTTATCAGGGGAACTTTTAACGGACAAACCGTGAGCGGTTTGAACTCGATGAACGACGGAGAACACTACACCACTCTTGAAAACCGTACAAAAATTGTAAAAAACAGTTATAAAACCGGTGAAACAACCGATGTCATTTTTGATATTACAAAAGTAGATGGCGCACCCATTTCAGGTTTTCTGGATTACGAATTCAGCGACGACGAAACGAAAATCCTGCTCACCACCGATATTAAACCCATTTACCGGCATTCGTATACCGCCACTTACTATGTGTGGAATTCGGTAACTGAAGAACTAACACCCCTGTCGGAAAAAGGAGCACAGCAACTGGCCACTTTTTCGCCCGACGGCGAGCGTGTGGCTTTTGTGCGCAACAACAACATTTTCATTAAAAACCTGAAATTTGGCAGCGAAAGCCAGGTCACTTTCGACGGCGAAAAAAATAAAATCATCAACGGTTCGCCCGACTGGGTTTACGAAGAAGAATTTGGTTTTAACAAAGCTATCTGGTGGTCGCCCGACAGCAAATTTCTGGCCTACCTGCGTTTCGATGAAAGCGAAGTGCCGGAATATTCCATGCCCATGTATGCCGGCGACAGCCCAAAACTGAACGAAAACAGCCTTTATCCCGGTTCTGAAACATTCAAATATCCCAAAGCCGGAGAAAAAAATTCGGTGGTGAATGCCATGATTTACGAAATTCGCTCAAAAACCAGTATCGCCGTCGATCTTGGTAAAGACAAAGACATATATGTTCCTCGTTTGAACTGGACGCCCGACGCCAGCGACCTGGTGGTGATGCGCCTGAACCGCCGGCAAAACCAGCTCGATGTTTTGTACGCCAATCCATACACCGGCGATCCCCGCCCTGTTCTGACTGAAAAAAACAACCGCTATATTTCTGAAGATTTTCTCGATGCTTTCACTTTCCTCGACGATGGCAAATTTATCATCAACAGTGAAAAGGATGGCTGGTCGCATTTGTACCTGTACGACAAACAGGGTTTTGAACTCGGACAGATAACCAAAGGAAAATTCGATGTTACTGAATTTTACGGTTACGATGCTGTCAAGAAAGTATTTTACTACCAGGCCGCAGCCGAATCGCCGTTGCGCCGCGAAGTTTATTTCGTTAGCCTCGATGGCAAAAAATCGGGCAAAATTTCAACACTCAAAGGAACCAACCGGGTTGTGTTCAGCAAAAATTTTAAATATTACATCAACTATTTCAGTAACAGCCAAACTCCCGATTTGATCACCCTGCATGAAAACAGCAAAGGAATACAAATCAGAATATTGCAGGACAATACTGTATTAAAAAATACGTTGAAGCTCTTTCAGATTCAGCAAAAAGAATTTTTCAGTTTTACCACGTCGGAAGGAGTTGAATTAAATGGGTACATGATAAAACCAGCCGGATTCGACCCGTCGAAAAAATACCCGGTACTGATGACCCAATACAGCGGCCCCAATTCGCAAAGCGTGGCCGATTCGTGGGGACGCGTGGGTTGGAACGAATACCTTGCCCAGGAAGGATTTCTCGTGGTTTGTGTCGATCCGCGCGGAACGGCTGCCCGGGGCGAAGATTTCCGGAAAGTGACTTACATGCAGCTTGGAAAATATGAATCGGACGACCAGGTGGAAGCCGCCCGGTACTTAGGCACTTTGCCATTTGCCGATAAAAACAACATCGCCATTTTTGGCTGGAGCTACGGTGGTTTTATGACCTTGCTCGCCATGGAAAAAGGTGGAGAGCTGTTCAAAGCCGGAATTTCGGTTGCCCCGGTGACCAACTGGCGTTTTTACGACTCGGTTTACACCGAACGTTTCATGCGTACGCCGCGCGAAAATCCCGACGGGTACGACGATAACTCGCCCCTCTCCCACGCTGGCGACATCAAAGGACGGCTGCTGATTATTCATGGTTCGGCCGACGATAATGTCCACGCGCAAAACACGTTTGAATTCACCGAAAAAATGGTGCAGTCGGGCGTCCAGTTTGATATGGCCATTTACACCAACCGAAACCACGGAATTCGCGGAGGAAATACGACAATGCACCTTTATACAAAAATGACTAATTTTCTGAAAGAACAACTGCAATAGTTTTAATTTACGCCGTTTTAAACTTAACGGCCCTTTATATGTTTCATTGGCAGAATTTTAACAACGAGATTCATGAAAAAAATCACGCAGTATTTCCTGCAGGGTGTTTTACTGGTTGCCCCCGTGGCCATCATCCTGTATATCCTGTATGCCCTGTTTATCACAATCGATGGCTGGTTAACCGGAATCCTTGAACCGCTCATTGGCTTTTCTATTCCGGGAATAGGACTGGTACTTTTGTTTGTTTCGCTCACTGTTTTGGGCTTTGCGGGGCAAACTGCCTTGCTGGTGCCGTTAAAAAAATTAACCCGGAAACTCATCGAAAAAATTCCAGTCCTGAATTTATTGTATTCATCGTTAAACGACCTGTTTTCAGCATTTGTGGGGAAAGAAAAGAAATTCAGCACACCGGTAAAAGTACTTTTCAATAAAGAAAATAACCTGTGGAAACTGGGTTTTGTAACCCGCGAAACCATGAATGAAATCGGGAATAACGACCTGGCCGCCGTTTATTTTCCACACTCCTACAATTTTTCTGGCGAACTATACCTGGTTCCTTTCGAACGGCTGACTAAACTTGATATTTCGCCAGCCGAAGCCATGAAATTTATTGTCTCGGGAGGAGTAACCCAATTTTAAAAAACTTATTATGAGTATAGAAATAATCTCAACACTGATTTTTTTGATTTTTATCGTCGCCGTGCTGATGGTCGATTTGATTTTAGTTGGCCGTAAAGTGCATGTCATTTCAACACGGGAGGCGCTCGTCTGGAGTATTATCTGGATTACGCTGGGGATATCATTTTATTTTGTTCTCTATTATTTTGGCCATTTGCTGCACGGAATCGATTCCATGGAAAAGCTGACCGAAATTGCCGCCAAATATAACCCGTACCTCGAATTCAAATCCAGCGGATTCGAATCCATGCTGGCAGAATACCAAAAGTCGCAGGCCATCAACTACATCTCGGGATATTTCATTGAAAAAACCCTTTCTATCGACAATATTTTTGTAATGCTGATGATTCTCCAGGGGTTTTCGGTGCCGCTGAAAGATTATAAAATGGTGCTTTTCTGGGGAATTCTGGGCGCCATTGTTCTACGGTTTATTTTCATTTTTGCCGGGGTAGCCATTATTCAACGATTTGAATGGGTTCTGCTCGTTTTCGGTGGTTTCCTGCTCATCCAGGGTATTAAAATTCTTGTGGAAAAGGAAAAGAAAGAGAACGATCCCAAAGACTCGTGGCTGATAAAAACCATCAGCCGCCACGTCAATGTTTATCCGGAATACACCAAAGACCGGTTTTGGTTCCGCGAAAACCACAAACTTTTTTTCACGCCGCTTTTCCTGGTATTAATCATGATTGAATTTTCAGATCTGATTTTTGCTTTCGACTCCATACCGGCTATTTTTGCCGTCTCGCGCGATCCGTTCATTGTCTTTTTTTCCAACATTTTTGCCATTCTCGGGCTTCGATCGCTGTTTTTCCTGGTTGCCAACCTGGTTAACAAATTCCGTTTCCTGAAACCCGGGGTTGCCTTGCTTTTGGTATTTGTGGGAATTAAGCTGCTTTTTCACGCAAAACTTAAATCGTGGGGTTTCCAACCCGAATACTCCCTCTATTTTATTGCTTTTGTAATGGTGGGGAGCATTGTACTTTCCATGATTTTCCCTAAAAAAGAAGGATTGGTTGAAATAAGAAAACAGTAGTTAAAACAAATTCGGCATCAGGCGGGTTTATTGGAATATGCAGAAATATTTCTTACTTATTATACTGGCAGGTTTCCTGACCGCTTCGTTTCATAGCCGTGACGGAAACATTTCGAGGAAATACGCCGCTGCAATTCAGGGCGATGTTCATCGGATTATACCCCATGTAATCGATTTTACCGATACTATACCCAACGACACGCTACTGGAATATGCAGGAGTTGACGGAATTCCGCTTATGTTTTCCCGGAAAATTGTTACCGGGGTTTGTATCGATGGCGAGTGCAGGTTGGTCAGCATCGAACTGTTCTGGAATCCAACGGGGCGATATTTAGGATTTGAACTACCTCCCAGTGAGTTTTTAAGCAAAACCGAACACAAACCTTTTTTATCGGCCGATTACGATCGGTTGCACCAGTTGCTTGCCGATCCGCTTTCGGCGCTGGCCCATTATTCGCTGAACGAACTGGTCCCGGTAACCGATTCAACAAAAAATGAAGTCGATGCCGTTTCGTCGGCCACCGTTGCCGCCGTTCTCGATTACATTGTGGAAGGAGCGGTTTATACAACTTATACACTTTGGCATATTGTTTACGGACAAACCAAACGCGAAATTGAAGCTTTAACGGCAGCAAAACTGAATGCTGCCATGGTTTTACAATTGCTGAATAGCGAAAAAACTGAAGACAAAGTTTGGGCATTAAGCCACATTTCAGCGGGTATGAACATACCATCTGAATTATCCGACACACTTTTTTCCATCATTTCGGGCAACGACGTGTATCTGGCAGAACGCGCTATTAATGCATTACCGGCAAAATTTGAAGATAAAGATTTGCAGTTACGTTTGGCTGAATTGTTTGCTAAAACCGGATTTTTGCAAAAACGGCTCATCCTTCAAAAACTCGGTGAAACGCCCGGTCTCGAAACAGAAACGGTTGAGTTAATTGCCCGTGAGTTGGGTAACTTAAACGGAAATTTGGTAAAAAACGTACTGGAACTGTTTCAAAACCAGCGGGTGAATAACCCGGTAGCGGTGAGCGAGGCGGCCAACCTGCTGAAAAACCCAAACCGTTACATTGCCAGCCAGGCTGTTAAATACCTCGAAAGCCTCGAAAGCATTGATGCAAAAACAAAAAAGGAATTGGAAAAATTCCGAAAAAAAGGATAGTTTTTCAGGTTCAAATCATCAGGTTCAATGATGATTTCTTCAGAATTTTAAGCTTAATAAACGGTCAGTCTGTGAAAGGTTGATTTTATCGTTCAGCAGTTCCGGTTTGATTTCGCCCCGGATATAAATCAGCGCATTATCATCACCGCCAACCAGAATGACCATTTCTGTCATCACCTCGCCATCCGTTTTCCCAAATATGGTTACATCGTCCTGCTGATTATGTACCGACATCAACTCTTCAAAATCATTCTTCATGTTGATTTTCCGGTTGAATTCCTCATTCAGGTTGATTCGGGCGTTCAGGTCTTCGTTTTCGACCACCAGCACCCTTACTTTATCAATGCATTCCAGTATTTCCCGTTCTGATTTTTCCAAATCGCCATACCGGGCCGCCAGTCCAATCACCCACCCCGGAACGGTAATGGTGGTTACCCCCTCTTTAAAACGGTATTTTGCAAAGGCTTCTGAAATGCCCGGATCATAGTCACAGGAAGAAAACAGGAAAAGAATTGCTGCCAGCAGAATTAAAGCTCGTTTCATTTTTTCAGGTATTTGTTTGACATTGAGACGCCGGATCAAAAAATTTGTTACTCCGAAATTACCGGAAAAGCATCGAGAATGACATTTTTTTCGATCAATACCCAAACCGCGACGACAAACAAAAAATAAGAGGAGGGTACTCAAAAGATCGATTTTGAATACCCTCTTCCTGAAACAATAAAAATTTAATACCCCAGGTTTTTCCCTTTTTCGATAGCCGGAACACCTTTTTCCATCCATTCGGGCATTGGTTTTCCTTTCAGGTAATGATTAAAAAACTGGAACATCCGGGTGCTCAAATCCACACGATTGGCCCAGCTTGTCGTTTTCAGGTTGTGGGGTTCGTCGTTGTAGGTCAGCATCCACACGGGTTTGTCGAGCCTGCGCAGGGCGACAAAATATTCGATACCCTGATACCATGGCACAGCCCCGTCGTTGTCGTTGTGCATCATCAGCAGCGGGGTATTCACTTTAGGAGCGTAAAACAGTGGTGAATTTTCGATGTAGTGGAGCGGTTTTTCCCAGAGCGTGCCTCCAATACGGCTTTGGGTATGTTCGTACTGCGACATGCGGCTAATCCCGGTTTCCCAGCGGATTCCGCCATAAGCGCTGGTCATGTTGCTTACCGGGGCCCCGGCCATACCGGCAGCGAACATGTCGGTTTGGGTAATCAGGTAGGCCGTTTGGTAGCCACCCCAGCTTTGTCCCTGTAAGCCAATATGTTTTTCATCGACAAACGGATATTTATTAATCAGATGTTGAGTTCCGCTGACAATGGCGTTGTAGGCGCTTTGTCCCGGATAACCGTCCTTGTAGGTAATATCGGGAACAAAAACCAAATAACCATTACTGTTGTAAAAGGTTTTATTGATGGTTGAATGGCTGGGTGACGGATGCTGGTGGCGGTTCAGCAACTCCGAATTTCGCTCATAAAAATAAACCACCATCGGATATTTATGATTTGGATCCAGGTTTTCGGGCTTGTAGAGTAACCCCTTCAGCTTTTCCCCTGAAAAAGAGGTCCACTCCACCAGTTCAACGGTTGACCAGATATAATCTTTCTGCTGTTCATTTGCTTCCGACATTTTTTTTGCGTTCTCAAATTTCAGGTTGCTGATCCACAAATTGGGGTATTCCGTCACATCCTGTTTGGTCCACAAAAGCTTGTCAGCATTTTTTGCTTTTTTGACCCTGTCAAAAATAAAGCGATCCATTGTAAGTAAAACCGGATCTTTAACCGCAGAAAAATCGGCGCTGAAATAACCCTGCGACATGGTGCGTTCATCCATGGCGCTTAGTATAACAGTCTCATTGGCAGGTATGTATTCCAAATCACTGTCGAGTTTAACATACCGCAGTCGAGTTAAGTTCCTTCGTCCAAAAGCTTTGGTAATACACACGGGGACACGTTCACCCGACTGGTCGATTTTCCATATATCGTAGCGGTCGTAAATGTAAATGTAGCGGTCGTCCTGGCTCCAGCCTGCAATACCGTATGGTGAGGGTTCCATAGGGCGGTCGTTCAGTTCATCGAAGAAATTTACAGGAATCATTTTGGTCAGCGGAACAGCGTCCAGTTTGTTAATATCGGTCGATTTTGCATAAAAACTGCTGTCGGCCTGTTCGTACCAAACCACAAATTTACCTTGCGGTGACAACCTGACAAATGATTTGTTTACCAGAATTTCACGTTTAATGCCCAGGTTAAAATCGATCAGATAATAATCGCGTCCCTGGCGGCCATTCCAACTGGCAGCCCGCTGATATGGCAACGATTGGGAACCCAGTCCAATATCGCCGTTTCCTTTTTGCAGGGTTGATACCTGTTCAATCATAATATCGGCCAATTGTACGCAGCGGTTAAGCGACGAATTCCAGAGAGCCAGATAAGTACGTTTTTTTTCCTTTTCGACCTCCACTTTTTGCTGCGGCTGAAGTTTTACATCCTGCCAGTTCCAGACATCCAGTTTGGGTTTTTCCTCGTCCAAAAGGGTATCTTTGGGTTCCGGTGCGGGAGTTTTTGCGGTTCCAAAATACAATTTGATCCCATTTTCAGAAAAATAAATATCGCCGTTTTCACTGGGCGACCAGCCTACCGGCATTCCCTGGGTAAAACTGTCCACAATTTTCAACGGTGTGTTTTCACCCGTTCCCAGATAGAGGGAATATACTTTTTCAGGAATAGTGTCAGTTGAGTACAGGAAAGCAAATTTATCGCCATTTTCGCTGCTGGCCACTTTTTTAATCCACCCTTCAGTTTCAAAAATCAATGTTTTTGTACCGTTCAGGGTGTTAAAACGGTTCAGTTTCGACCAGGTTTTTACTGAATCTTCAGTCTGGCTGACAAAAAATACAGCGCTTCCTTTTTTCGAATAAACAAACTCGGTTACATTTTTAAAGATCACCGTATCGGCCGATTGCACACTGAAAAAAACCAAATCGTCGCCGGGCTGTTTTTTTGGTTTCTTCTCTTTTACTTCAGTTTCATTTTTGGTTGTGTCTTTCGGGGCTTTGGAAGGTTCGGTAAGAAAAGCCACCCAACGGCTGTTTTCTTCCGGAATTTTATACGACTTCAGATGGGGAAATTTTGCAACCGAATCGTGTTTAAACACCCAAATTCCGAGACTGTCTTTGGGCATATCCTCTTTTTTTACCTTGTCTTTTTTAGCCTTCCGTGTTACAGTGACAGGTGGTTTAATGTGGAAAACCGAGAAATCATTTTCAGGGCCAAATGCAGCATTGCTTCCTCTCGGAATGGTATCCGGCCGGGTACCGTTCCTGAAAATCAGGGCTCCGTCTCCCTGCTGAGGATTTAATTCGAAAGATATGATTTTCCCGTTGTTCGACAGTTGTTCGTTTGAAATGGTTTTCCAGCCTGCAAAATCAGAAATTTGCAGCGACTTTTTTACCTGTTCCTGTGCAAAGGAAGAAATGGAAACTAATAGTAAGAAAAAGTAAATGGTGTATTTCATCATGTTAAAAAATTAGTAAATAAAAATTCCAAATATAGCGGAATCAGAAAAATCTTTTTCCACCACAATAAAAAATAACGGGTAAAAATGTTGACGGGAATGACTATTTTTTCATAAAAAAAGCCAATACTGCTCCAAAATCAGCTGGTAAATCAGCTTTAAAAACCATAATCTCTTTTCTGACGGGATGAAAGATTTCCAGTTCGCCGGCATGAAGCATCAGCCGTTTGGCGCCAGCCATTTCCATCAGGATTTTGTTCAGCGCAAAATCGCCATGCTGGATGTCGCCCACCACATCGAACCGGTTTTTTGCAAAATGTTGCCTGATTTGATGCCAGCGCGAGGTTTCAGGAGTAATTTCAACCAGACTTAGCTCTGTATTTCGCTTTCCTTTGTGTGAAATCCCGGTTTGAACTGTCCCCAGTGTTTTGAAATGCGTAATGGCCTCTTTTTTGAATTTTTTCTTTTTCATGGCCTGCAACTTGTTGGTGAACATCCCGTTTCCCGGATTACCCTGAACGATTGCATAAAAAGTCTTTATCGTGGTTTTCTGATCAAACTGCAACGATAAACTGCGGGCTATTTCGGGTGTGAAAGCAAAAATAATGACTCCCGATGTTTTTGCATCCATACGGTGGACATTATATATTTCCTTGCCGGTTAATTCGCTTAAAATTTTCGACAAATACGGGGCATCCTCTTCCAGAAAATCATTGGTATGTACAGGTAATTCAACGGGTTTGTTTACCACAATCATGTATTCGTCCTGGTAAATAACCGGTATCGAGTAAGTGTCTTCTTCCATGTTTTGGTTAAAAATATATTATCTTACCTATCTTTGTTATCGTCAACAGCGAAGTAAAAACTATTTATTCATATCTGACATAAAAATGAAAAAAGATTTTGTTTATTCAGAGAAAATAACCTCAATTCTTACTAGCTGGCAACCGGAAAATAAATCAATAACTGAACATTATTTCAATCAGGTATGACAGGAAAATTACCCTGGAGAGGTTTGAAATTGAGTTTTAAACCCTTTCAATTGCAGTTAAAACATGAGTTTACCCTGGCGGGCAGTTCGCGTTCGTTTACGCCAGTGGTACTTACCCGGATTGAATTCGAAGGAATTACCGGCTATGGAGAAGCTTCGATGCCGCCTTACCTTGGCGAATCGCATCAAACCGCCGCTGCATTTTACTCGCTGCTCAATTTGGCACAGTTTACCGATCCGTTCCGGATGGACGAAATTCTGGAATACGTTAACCAGGCAGCGCCCGGGAATGCCGCGGCAAAAGCGTCGATCGACATTGCCCTGCACGATTTGACCGGAAAAATAATGGGAATACCCTGGTACAAAGTCTGGGGGTTTTCAGCAGAAAAAACGCCCGTTACCTCGTTTACCATTGGCATCGACACCCCGGAAGTCATCAAAGAAAAAGTGAAGGAAGCTACCCCGTATAAAATTCTGAAAGTGAAACTGGGACGCGAAAATGACCGCGAAATGATTGAAACCATCCGATCGGTTTCGGGTGTGCCGCTTTGCGTGGATGTAAACCAGGGCTGGACCGACCGGACAAAAGCGCTCGACATGATTTTCTGGCTGAAGGAGATGGGAGTTGAACTGGTGGAACAACCTCTTCCAAAAGAAAAATACGACGACATGGCCTGGCTGACCCAGCATTCACCGATCCCCATCATTGCCGACGAAGCGGTTCAACGGCTTTCAGACATCAAAAAAACACTGGGCGTTTATTCCGGAATCAATATCAAACTGATGAAATGTACCGGAATGCGCGAAGCCCGCCAGATGATTGCACTGGCTGAAGCGAACCAACTGCAGATTATGCTGGGCTGCATGACCGAAACGTCGTGTGCCATTTCAGCGGCAGCACAACTTTCGCCAAAAGCCCGCTGGGCCGATCTGGACGGGAACCTGTTGGTCAGTAACGATCCGTTCAGCGGAATTAAAATCGTGGATGGCAAAGTCACATTAAATGATCGGCCTGGAATTGGAATCACATCTGCCAACGAAATTTTTTAAACCAAAACGCATTCAGAATTGTCTTGATGTTATGATGAAGACAATTTTTACAATTATAATTTTAGTAGTTGCCATTTCGATGAATGCACAGGATAAAAAAACCGTCGGGAAACCGTTGCCTGAAAAGACACAGGCTGTTCAAAACACTCCGGTTCAACCGGGAACGAAGCGAAACCCGCTAACGGATTTTGAACGACATGTCATTATTGACAAGGGAACGGAATATCCGTTTACCGGAGAATATTACCGGCACAAGGAAAAGGGAATTTATGTCTGTAAACACTGCGAAGCGCCGTTATACCGTTCGGGCGACAAGTTTGAGTCGGATTGCGGGTGGCCCAGTTTCGACGACGAAATCAAAGGCGCCGTAACCAAAACAACCGATGCCGACGGAAGACGTACCGAAATTACATGCAGCAAATGTGGAGGGCATTTGGGCCATGTTTTTTACGGCGAAGGGTTTACCCCGAAAAACACCCGGCATTGTGTCAATTCAGTATCCCTTATTTTTCAACCCGAGAATAAATAACGATTATCCGGAAATCCATTTAAAACTCAAATATTGATCAATGCGAACAACAGGGGCACTGCCACACCGGCCAAGGTGAGCCACCAGCCCCAGCGGCCAAATCCGTGTTTTCCTTTCAAAAGAAACAAACCGCTGACAGCCACCAGGATTAGAATCACGGCCATCACATCGCTCACCCATTTCCAGGCCGTTCCAATGCTGGCTTTGTGCAGTTTGTTCATTTCAAAAATCAACGGCCTTTTTTGAAGGTAATGCATCGTTCCCCTGCCGTTTTCCCCATCAATAACAACCTCGCCGTTTTCAATGAATACTTTTACCAATCCCTGGCTGTTCACATAATGCTTTTGATACACAACATTTCGTTCAAAATTCTTCAGAATGGCTTTCACGTCATCTTCTGTAATATTTCCGGCTGAAAATTTTGGGATTTCAAATTCGGTTACAATAATTTTATAATCGGGATTCAAATCGCGCCGGTGGTTGAAATAGATGCCCGACAAGGCATAAACGATGGTCATTCCAACAATGAAATAACCAAAATCGCGATGGATGATGCGCAGAAATTTCCGAAACTTCATCTTAAAAAATAGTTGAGGTTGAAAAACGGCATACTTTGTTTCTGAATTGAAACTAACTATTTTGAATATTACCAGGAAAACGCCCGGTGATATTTTCTGATTTATCCTTTGTAGTATTCGTTTAAAGAAATAATATCTGTTGAACTGCAAACCGGGCAGGCCGGAGTTTCATCGTTGTACTGGTTGAAACTGGCCTGGCACGAATTACACTTAAACCAGTTTTTGTCGAAATAAATATCGCCGCCCCTGAAAACGATGTCGCGTCCTTCCACAAATGCGGTTGCCACTTTCTTCCGGGCTTCATCGTAAATCCGGGTCAGGGTAGGCCTCGAAATGTCCATATAAACGGCAGCTTCTTCCTGGGTCAGGTTTTGGTAGTCGAGTAAACGGATGGCTTCATATTCTTCAATCAGAAGATACACTTCGTTCGATTTCCGGCCGCGAACGCCAAAAACCGACATACCTTTGATAACCGGGGGAACCTGAATTCGTCTGTTGCGCTTTTTTCTTGGCATATTACATCGGGTTAAGTTTGCTGAATAAAAAGTGATCGACCAGTACCAGGGCAGCCATGGCTTCCACAATGGGTACCGCACGGGGCAATACGCACGGATCGTGCCTTCCTTTCGGGTTGATGGTAACTTCGTTACTGTTAATGTCAACGGTTTGCTGTTCTTTCAAAATAGTGGCAATGGGTTTGAAACCCACTTTAAAATAGATGTCCTCTCCGTTTGAAATTCCACCCTGGATTCCGCCTGAATGATTGGTTCCAGTCCGGATTCCCTCGCTGGTTTGCAGAAAAATGTCGTTATGTTCCGAACCTTTTAGTTTTACGCCCTCGAACCCGG
>CAZHKI010000031.1:0-4219 GCA_964533365.1 uncultured Maribellus sp.
TACCCCCGGCATATAATAAAAACTTTCTCCCGAATTTGTCTATCAGCGACATTCCGACAATGGTAAAAACCAGGTTGGTGATACCAATAAGTACCGTCTGGTAAAAAGCAGATTCGCCGCTAAATCCCGCTTCCCTGAATATATCGGTTGAATAATAGTTGACAATATTGATTCCCGACAACTGGTTGAACATACCGACTCCAATACCGATTAATACCAGTTTAAAATAGGGTTTGCGGAACAGGACCGAATAGTGTGTAAAAACTTCGTTATCCAGAGAATCTTGTATCTCTTTAACAAGTTCATCCGGATCAGAAATCGTATTAACTCTCAGAATAGCATTTCGTGCTTCCTCCAAACGGCCGGTTTTAACCAGCCAGCGAGGACTGCGCTGAACAAAAAACAACAGGACAAAGAATACTGCTGAAGGAATTACTCCAAATAAAAACATCCATCTCCATTTGTTTTCCGTTTCACCAATACTATCAATAATGAAGTTTGAGAAAAATGAAACGAGAATACCAAGTACGATGGCAAACTGGGCTGTTGCAACCAAACGCCCCCTGTATTTTGGCGGGGCGACCTCTGAAATATACATGGGCGTAACAACTGACGCTCCGCCAACGGCGATTCCCCCAATAAACCGGCCAAGGATAAATATCCATAAATGAGTAGCCAATCCGGTCATTAACATAGAGACAAGAAAAAACAAAGCCATGTATTTCAAAATGTACCTTCGTCCGTACATATCGGCAGGTTTCCCGATAAACAGGGCCCCTATAACACATCCAATCAGGGCGGCGCTTACCACAAAACCTTTCATGGCCGGGGAAAGGCCAAAATACTGGGCCACATAAAATATAGTCCCGTTAATAACTCCGGTTTCAAAACCAAAAAGCAAGCTGCCTAGTGCAGCTACAAATGTTATAAAGTATAAATAGCGTTTCATTACGTATTAATTGTTTAATTTTTTCTCAAAAAATATCTTTTACACTGTATCGAAACGGTAGATACAAACCGAATAATACTCATCCCCCGGTTTTAACAGAGTGGAAGGAAAGTTTTCTTTGTTCGGGCTGTCGGGGAAATGCTGGGTTTCCAGGCAAAAGGCAGTCCGATGTTGATATGCAATGTTGTTTTTCCCGATGTCGCTGCCATTTAAAAAATTTCCTCCATAAAACTGAATGCCGGGCTCATTGGTGAAAACTTCCATCACCCTCCCCGATTCCGGTTCAGTTACCCGGGCTGCCAATCGAATCTCTTTATTCAACCCTGTTGCATCCAACACCCAGTTGTGGTCGTAACCCCTGCCCAATATCAGTTGTTCGTTGTTTTCGTCCACTCTTTTACCGATTGCAACAGGTTCTCGGAAATCAAACGGAGTTCCTTCCACTGAGGCGATTTCTCCGGTCGGTATCAGTCCGTCATCAACCGGAGTATAGGTTTCAGCATTTATTTGAAGGATGTGATTGTTAATTGATTTTTCCGGATTTCCGGTCAGGTTAAAAAATGAATGATGAGTGAGGTTTACGACGGTTGGCTGATCAGTTTCAGCAAAATATTCAATTTTTAACTCATTTTCGTCAGTTAAAGTATAAATCACTTTTACCTGCAGGTATCCGGGAAATCCTTCTTCCATGTCTCTTGAAACATATTTAAGCTCCAGTGTTTGACCGTTCGGTTGGTATGCATCCCAAATTACATTGTGAAAACCGCCACTCCCCCCGTGAAGTGAATTGTCGCCGTTATTTTTCTCCAGGTTGTATGTTTTATCTCCAATGGAAAACTGTCCTTTACCAATCCTGTTTCCGTAACGGCCAATTGTGGCGCCGTAATACTTTTCGTTCGATTCCAGATAGTCTGAAGGTTTTTCGTAGCCCAGCACAATGTCTTCAAAACGACCGTTTGTGTCGGGAACATGCAGGCAGACAATTCGCCCTCCGTAATTTGTGAGAACGGCTTTAATACCATTCGAATTTTCAATCGTAAATAGTTGCATCTTTAGGTTTTGTTGATGATTTTATTCAGTTTATGGTGATAAAATTGACACACCTTGCTAATTTCTTCTACTTTAAAATTTGAGTTCAAAGCTGTAAATCCCGGTTTTATCCGATTTAAAATGAACCGCCAGCATTTCATTTTCTTCTTCTTTTACCTGGCATTTTGCTCCCTTACATTTTACTCCGGAACAGGTAAATCCGGCGGGCACATGAAGCTGCATGGCCAGCGGAAACGAACCGATTAATTCGATTTCACCTTGCAAGGTTCGCGATTCTGGGTTCCATTTGAATTTTTTCAATTCAAGTCCGTTTTGAGTAATGTGGCGGTCGCTGCTGATCCACTGCGGGACATCCTCTAACCGGTGCACAGCAACCAGGCGAACACCGTGTGCAGGAACTTCCGCTTCGATGCGATTGGATAATATGCCGTAGCTTTTTTGCTCCCAGAATTCATATCCCAGGTATTTTCCTTCACCGGCTATTCCCAGTTCATCGGCAGATACTGAAACAACTTTGGTTTCGTCGTCCCAGTTGAAAAGGGCCACTACATTGTAATTGCCCGACCATTCATTCTGTACCTGTAGATTCCACACCGGCAACATGGAAAAATAAGGATACAAATTCACCGGGCGGACATCGGCTACCGGCAAGGTTTGCTGGAGCATTTTCATTCTGGATTCCGAAAGTCCGGCCAGTTTATCGCCAAAGAAAGTCAGCTGCCCGGGCAAAGCAACGATGGTGGCGGAAACCCTTGCTTCTTCAAGGGACAAATCATGCACTAGCAAGGTATCCGGATCGGCAATCAAAACAATGTTATGCGTAAAAATCTGGTTGATGGTACAACTGCCCTGGTTGAGAACATTCGCCCATTTTACCGGTTCGTTGGGATGTACTATATCTGCACCAATCCGGGATGCGTCGGCATATAATGCTTCCGGCCCGGAGGTATGTCCCTGGCAGGCCAGAAAAACCCGGTCCTCACCTATTCCTTCCCGAAATGTTTTTACACACTGTTCGAACGGATTGACGACGGCAGGGTTAAAGAAACATTCCCTGATTTCCGGTCTTTCGTACAAATGGGCGCAATACCCGTGCGAACGGCCGGACATACCATCGATTTTGAAAAATTCATAGCCCCACTCATGAGAAGCCATATCAAATATTTTTTTCAGGTGTTCCAGCGCTTCCGGCACTGTCGGATCAAGTGTGTATTTCCCATTCCATGATGAAATGGGCTTACCCTGCTTGTTGTGCAGGAACCAGTTTTTATGCTCGTTGTAAAATGTTTCGTTCCCGGTGCCAAAAGGCGCCATCCACAAACCCGGCCGAAATCCCAGTTCCCTGATGTCATCGGCAAGTTGTTTCATCCCTTTGGGAAACTGCCTTTCATTCACCTTAAGATCCATATTGTAAAATTTGCTTACCGGCAGTTGGTCGGAATTTCCCTGCCACGATTCGATGGACCAGAATTCACAGCCAAACGGCTGAAGCTGTTTTTGCCCAATCCTTGCTTCGGCCAGATTATCCTCTGCCGTAGCCTTATCGAAATAGGTATTCCACGACATCCATCCGGTTGGCGTTTTAGGACACCGTTTACGGTTTAGCGCATGATAATATGGAACATATCGTTTTTTGAAATAATCGTTCTCCAGATTAATGGAGAATACAGCCTCCGAAGATTCTGTAATCTCTCCCGACATTAAAAATGAATATTTTCCTGCCCCTGAGCTTTTCAAGCTCAAATTTGCCGAGTCAAATTGCAGAATGGTATCGCTTTCCGGGGCAAAAAGGGAATCGTTCAGCAACGAATCGGTTTGTCCGCAACTCAGCGACAGGACCCGTTCTCCTTCACTTGCTTTTGTGCGGCAGGCAAAACTGCCGGGCAAAAAAGTTACATCTCCCTCATACGTTAAAATACCCTTGTAGGCTTGTGCCGTCCGGTGATAGAAGCAAACCTGCAACGCTCCCCCGTTTGGGCACAATACCAAATATCCCTGTACATTGTCATTCAAATCGACAAAAGCATAGCGGTTTTTCACTCCATCACGGGAATTTACAATTTTCCACAAGTCCGAACCCGACATAAAAAGGAGCCTGCCCAATATTGAAATATTTCCGTTAACCATTAAAAGTGTTGAGTTCAGTTCGTCAAATGTTATCTTCCAATCTGAAAGAACCAGATTATCAAGATCAGGAAGATGATACCAGCACAGCACCAA
>CAZHKI010000031.1:4229-10781 GCA_964533365.1 uncultured Maribellus sp.
GATTTTGAAATGGCCGGATTCGTTAGGTCATCCGGAAACGTAAATCCACACAGTGAAGTAAGGGCAACCGATCCGATGGAAGCTTTTTGTAAAAATTCCCTTCTAGTTTTCATTCATTAGTGATTTGATGTTTTTAAATATTATAAACCAAATATTCGTAGTTTCTTGCATTAACTACAAACTGATACAAACTCAAACGTATTCATCCGGTGATATCAGTTTTTATTTTTTTTAACACATTCAACTTATAAATTTGAAAATGAAGTATTATTTCGCATAAAAATATATCGAAGTAAAAAAGATTACACATACAAAATGATATAAATACTACACAAAATGATATTTGAAGGCAAAAAGTCCTATAAATACCTTACCGTTGGGGACGAAGACAAACGATGGGGCATCTACCTTACGGGCGCAGGAAATATTATGGTCGATAAAAAAACGGAGTATCCTCTCGTTGACGATCCTTCGCATCACTATTTTCATTGGTCAACCGGGAGAAGATTGTCGGATTACCAGGTTTTGTATATCACCAAAGGCAAAGGTGTTTTTGAAACGGAAACTACCGGTACACAAAAAATTAATGCCGGCGATATTTTTGTCCTTTTTCCCGGCATCTGGCACCGTTTTAAACCGGATGAAAATTCAGGATGGGATGAATACTGGATGGAATTCAACGGTGATTTAATCAACCACTACCGCTCGAAAGAATTTCTTAATCCTGAAAATCCGGTTATCACTACCGGAATCCAGGAAGATATCGCCGGAAATTACCTGAAGATAATTCATTTGATGAAAGAAGAAAAACCAGGATTTCAATATATTGCTTCAGGTATTATTATTCAAATTTTGGGGCAAATCTTCGCTTCAAAAAAGTATCGTCCGTTTGAAGGGAAAACCATTGAAAACCAAATCAGACAAGCCAAACTAATGATATTGGAAAACCTGCACCTTCCCCTCACCCAGGGAAAAATAGCCGAAAGTGTCGGGATGGGTTACTCCCTGTTCCGGAAAAAATTTAAGGAATACACCGGGATTTCGCCTGCCCAATACCAAATCCAGTTACGAATTAACAGAGCAAAGGATTTGCTCATCACCACCAACCAA
This sequence comes from uncultured Maribellus sp., assembly GCA_964533365.1. Classification (GTDB taxonomy): domain Bacteria; phylum Bacteroidota; class Bacteroidia; order Bacteroidales; family Prolixibacteraceae; genus Draconibacterium. The sequence continues at coordinate 5,340 of CAZHKI010000031.1, forward strand.
TCGTTCAAAGAACTGGCCCACGAACTGGGATTTGATTCTATAGACTATTTTTTCAGGTTATTCAAACAGAAAACCGGGTTTACACCATCCGAGTTCAGAGAAAAGAACAGACGATAAAAAAAAAATATAATACAAACAATATTCCTATCTTTCATCGCTACTTCCTAACTATTCAGCAAAACATATTTTACAAAAACCAGAATTTCAAATTAAAAAAATACACTTCACGACAAAGGAGTTTTGAATGGTTTAAAATTATTGTCTTCTGTTGCCTAATTATTTAAGGAAAAACTTGGCCTGGTTCAATAAATTGCTTCACCGTTTAACCTGAGCTATTTGCCAGTTTCCTTCAACCGGCGAATACTTTCCCGAGAGATTGAACCATCTGCCTTTGAACCAATGTCTTATAAATAATCGATGATCTTTGATGGCAGATCAAACAACAGCATCATTAAATACTTTTTGGATTCCCACGTACTATCGGTGTAATGAAACCCACAGAAATGGTTCATGGTGCAGGGAGCTCCCAGGCTCCGTCAAGTTTATCCCGGAATCAGGTACTCACTTTACTCCGGTTTTATATGCTCTATCTATACCAGAGTCATGTGTTCAGGTTGACCGGATTTTCCAGTTAAGAACATTTATCGCATTATCATGAAGAATCCATTGAGCAACCCGCATTGCTTCACTCTCGGAGAGATAACCATCCTGCACCTTTTTTATCAGCACATTGGCAACCACCTGCCGGGCAATCAACTGATGTCCGAAAACGCCTTCCACATTTTTGAAATCGCCGCCAAAAGCCATTATCTTGTTTGCCGGAACTGTTTCGAGCCATTCATTTAAATAGCGTTCACTGTATGAAGGAGATATGATATACAACCAACACAAATCGATATAAACATTTCTGAAATTTTTAGCAAGGACAGATAACTCACCTCCATAAGGATATGCGCCATGAAAAAGGATAAATTTCACATCGGGATATTTCAGAAATAAACTGGTTAAAAGTGTGGGATTTGAATTTTCGATGCGATTACCTTCACCCGCCTGAAGGCCAGTATGAATCTGTACCGGCATATTTGATTTTCCGGCCAGCTCCAGCAAACGGTGCATCATATAGTCTTGCAGATATTTTGCTTCTGCAAATGGTAGGGTGGCCTTGCCTCCTGAAGTTTTTAATTGATTAAATACGGCTTCCGCTCTTTCTTTTTCGACCTCTTCATATAACAAGGTCCTGTTGTAGGCAAGCGCTGTTTTTACAGCAACAATACCTTCTTTCAACGCTTTATCAAATGCATTATTCAATGTTACAGTAAGATCATCAATAGTATTTATGTCAACATCATAAGCTTTAGCGAGAGACTTAATTCTACCCCATGAATCAATATTGATAAAATTGTCAAAACGTTTAACATACCGGAACATTTCCGGATCGCCATAAGTCCGGTCGTCCCTGTCGAGAACAACATACTGGATTTTGCATTTGTTTTTTAGCACGTAATTGAACCATTCAACCTCATTATCATACGAATGCCTGATTTTTTCAGAAAGCACTTCAGCAGTTGAACTATTCAAATCATCAATTCCGAACAATTCCTGGACAGTCAGCAAAACAGAGCGATTATATGCCGTGTTCGTTGCTTTCAGCCAATAAGGGGCAACTTTTGTCCATTTATCCTTTACCGAAAGAGAATCTTTCAGCAACATATCAAAATCGTCAGTTGTCATTCCACCAGATTTTATATCATCATCGGCATAATGGTTTAACAACAACATAAAATCAAGAGGCCAACTCTTTTTAATAGTGGCTGGATTTATCAAATGTTCGTGGGTATCAACAATTTCCAGGGAATTCACAAAATCACGAATCCGCCTGTCATATCCAGCTTTGGGTAACGTTCTTTTTTGTTGTAATACCATGTGGTTGCCCACAACCGAAGGAAGTCTTAATTCGGTAGCTTTTGAAGACCAAACAGATAATGTCAGGAACAATATCAAAATCATTTTTTTCATTTTCAGCTCAGTTTTAGTGGTTTTTTATTCATTTAAAGGATAACATCAATGCAATCCAGAGGTAACTGTGCATCACCCGATTCAAGGTATACAGAATGAGCACCCCGGCATAAGCGTTTCGATTTAAATACCATCGTCGAAGCTTGTACCTTATCATTTTTTAGGATTACATTTTCAACCAACACTCCGTCTATATAAATAGCGACCGAACCAAACACAGGACTTTTAGGCAAATAGACTTCACATCCGGTCCCTTCAAAATTCCATTTTGCAAAGGCATAATTTCTTTTCGAAACAGCCCCTGTCCCATTCCTGAATATCGGGTCCTTCTTTATTTCCCAATCGGCATCCATATTCCCGGCAGCCAGCAATGCTTCCCTGAAACCATAATTTTGCCTGTAAAGAACCTGTTTCCCTATAATGTAAAAACGATTGGCCGACAAATAACTATGTGGTTCCAGCATGATCCCTACAATTCCGGGATTGGATGACACAATGCCATCGCTACATTTTTCCCCATCAATATAAATTGAATACCCCGAACCTTCTTTTCTTATTTGAAGACTTCTCCCAGCCCCATCTCCTGAAGAAATTTTTCCTGAATCAATGATCTGTGTAATTCCCTGGTCCCTGTACCGAACACTCCAACCGATCGGTGAAATTTCTATTGCTTTATAAGATCCTTTACTCTGGTCGAAATTAAATTTGCCCCAGAAATTATCTATATCAATAGTTTGGTGAAAATCCCATACAATACGCATGGTTCCTTCCAATGTAAAGTTCATCTGTAGCTGATCCATACAAATGCCTCTTTTGAGATAGGTAAATGCCTTGCCTTCACTGGCCGAAAGGGAAAAACCTTTTTCCCTGAAAAAATGAGGCCAGGGCGCCTTCGCCATGTTAATAGTCCCGTAATTATTCTTGTTTTTCGACGGGTACATCACATACAAAGAATCCGAATGGTCAACAAACCCGGTTATTGTTTGGCCCCATATTCCTGCAAATTCATTATCAGTATTGATGGAATGCCAAATTGATCCTTTCTGAAATACCTCCCACTTGGCAGGATTAGTAATATCTTCCGTCTTTACCCTCGAAATCATCTGGTAATCGCGGTTTAAAGCTACCGACGTAGATGGGCAATAAACATATCCGTCATGCTTAAATGCCGGGAAATACTCCTGAAGCGGAGGATAATTATCACGACCTTCCACATTTCGGATCAAGATGGGATCGCTGTATGGGCCTTCCGGCTTTTGAGCTGTTGATGCTGCCAGTACCCAGCTTCTGGCTGGCGATGTATCCATCATGTATAACAATACCCAATCATTTTCTCTTTTTACGATCATTGGTGCATACATTCTCCAATACTTGCCCAAAAAAGGCTTATGCCGGTATTGAGTGTTAATTTTGGCTGGTTCGCGGGAAACCACGAAAGGCCCTTCAGGATTATCTGCCACTGCGTACCCGATACCACTTTGGCTCATTTCCTGCCAGGTGGCATTGTCCGAAACCCAATCGAATACCATGTGATATTTTCCTTCTGCATATACTACCATAACGTCGGGTACCTGAATTTGAAGCGAACCGTAGCATTCAAAATTCAGGGGGAAAAGGTCTCCTGTTTTTTCCCAGGTTTTCCCTTTGTTGTCTGACTTAAAGATGGCACAATTAAGACTTTTTGAAGTTGAATCTTTTACCAGGTCGTAGTTTTGCCGGTACTCGCCAACATATAAATACCAGTTTCCACTAACCGGATCGCTGAATAAAAATCCGTTTACAGGCCACTCCTTTCCCTTGCTACCAGTAATTACAGGATTGTTCGGGAAGCGTTCAAAATTATCCCACGAAGGACTGCCATAAGCATAATGGTCCGACCACTTATTCTTCGAATCAAACCGCGCAAAATCTTTAGTCAGTTTACACGAGTATAAAATGACTGATGCAATAACAACAACACAAAATAGAATAATCTTTAAGACCTTTATCATGGTTTACTTTTTATTACTATCTGATCGAGAATTATCGGTTCGTCCTGAGCCAGGGAACTGATTTTTAACTGCACAAACCGATAAGGCACTTCCCCAAGGATATAGAATTCGTCCAGATGAAAACCTTTCTGTAACGAACATTTTTTAAACCGACAAGTCCTGACTTTTCCCCATTCCTTATACCACTTCTCCCCTTTTCTCCATTCGATTCGCGGTTCAACGGAAGGAGCTTCATTAGAACCCCGGATTTCAATTTTGATATTGGAAATATTTTGTGCAAACAATCTTGTTTGTCTTTTTTCCAATGACAAAACCCTTCCTTCACCCATATCAAATATGGGAGTAAGAATCTCACAGTTTTTATTCGGATTTTTCTGTACAAGTTCATCATTCAGGTCATTTTCATAGGGTGCTTCATTTTTGACTTGCATATTCTGCAAAGTCATATCCGGCCACCCTACCTGACGATCAACCGCAAAGACATAATCATCCTCCTCGTCTTGGTTTCCCAGATAGGCAAGCCCAATGGCATCATATTTCATTACTTCAGGACGGGCACCATAGTACATTTTGTACGAACAAGAGCCTGTTTCAATAACATACGGGGTTGAAACATATCCTTCATCCCATTTTTCAGGACCAGGTAACAGTACCGGGTTTGTCCCAGGCATATACTCCCGCCAGTGTTTACAGGTATCATCACTGTAAACAAACCCAACCGAAAAACTTCCCCTCCCCAACCCTTCTTTTTTAAGATAGGTCGCCATTGCCATCATCCACCTGCCGTTGGAGCCAAAAGGGAGCAGACGAGGATAAAGCACCACATCTTTTCGATTCCACGAAATACTATTTGCCGTAAAAACCGGATTATCTGAGTTTTCAATCCACTTGTTATTTTTCAACTGTTCTTTGGTAGCTACAGCCCTTCCAATAGTAAACGGACCATTCTCTGTTCCTTTCTGCCCACAATACATCGCTACATATTTGTCAACATCAGGTACTTTCCCTACGGTAAACCATCGTACCCTGTTACTTTTCCAATCCTTATCGGTATCAATAGTCAATTCTGGGCGCGACCAGTCAATCCAATTTCGCGACGTCATTACGAACGGTTTATTCGCATTTTCATGACCTTCAGGCCAAGTTCCCCATAAATAAATTTCCCCGTCAATAATATGAACATCAAAAGGCTCAACCAATTTACCGCAGATTTCAAGTTCATTTTCCCATTGTTCGTTTTTAAACCCTTCGGAAGTAGCAAACGAAACAGACAAAAAATGCTTAAATGTTTCGGGATGGGTTGACAAATGAAAAAACGCCCATTGGTAATTTTTATACGGGCAACTATCTATCGGGATTACGACCGGACTATTTAAGCAATTTTTAACCGCCTTATTAAAATCTGATACTTTCAGAAAATAATATGCAGGAGCCA
>CAZHKI010000031.1:10791-15206 GCA_964533365.1 uncultured Maribellus sp.
AGTGGATTTTTTGATGATTTCACCCAACCACTCCGTATTGTTCCTGCTGTATTATCAACCTTACTATCTGGTTTTAATGAGTAAAACGATACGGGCAATAAAATAGCCAGGCATAAAAACCAAATAAGTTTATATTTACTTAAAATCATCATTTCATTATTGCTTCACAGTAAACGACCACACGTCGCTCCACTTTCCCCAAACGCCCCATGCATTTCTTGCCCTGACCCTCCAGTAATAGGTATGCCCTTTTAAAAGCCAACCCTCCGGTACAACCCATTCTGCATTTTCTCCGTTTACAAACTGGTCAAAATTTGGAGAAACTGGTATCATCATATTCTTTTCATAACTCACCTGTACCTGATATCCCGACAAACCGCCTGTTTCAGTATCCAATACATTAGCCCACTTCAGTTTTTGCAGTTCATCTAACGACAAACTTTGATTGTCCTCTGGAAAAACCGCCTGTCCCGAACGTTCAGGAGGGACTGACTCACTACTTTCCTTCCAGCCATGAACTATCTCAGCTTCGCCTTCTGTTTCTGCCCGGTACCGAACCTCATTTTTTCCAACAGATAATGCAGGTAAAGCATTTCTATTCAAATGAACATCTGTTTCAAGGCAAATATCAGACAACCAACTATCGATCGATTCTTTCCCTGCCCGAAGTTCAATTTTTATATTTATTTTATTGATTGCCGGAGTATTAACCGGGTCTAAAATCGAATCCAAATCCAACGAGACAACCTGCACCCCATCATTTATTTTTACCGGTACTGGTTGCCATTTTTTATTCAAAACTGAACACCAAATGAAAATCTGATCCGATGAAGAATTTTTCAACCGGAATGAAATTGTTGCCCCGACAATGGGGTACGGACTTTCGGAAGACAGAATTATTTCAGATTTTTCACCTGCCAGAGCAGGATAAATTCGGTATCTCCCTTCCGTATCTTTCCTGATATTGAAATAGTAACCATCCACAGCCTTATGACCTGGAATATCCAGACGGGGAGAATAAATCATTTTACCATTAGCCAAATTGGAAGGAATCCCGGATGACCATTTTCGGGGATTAAGCCCCCGATGAAATTTTCCGCAATGATCCCATCGCCAGATAAATTTTTCGCCTGGTCTCAAGATCATATTCATACAACTTAACCATTGACCAACAGGCATTTCCTTCGGCACAGGATACAACGCATAATAAGGAATATAAGCCTTATCTACCGATGAGGACATAAATCCATGACATACAACCCGCGACAACAATGCAGGATTCTGGTGTAAATCATCATACGAAGCAATGGTCAGATTATCGGCTTTACGGTAAAATACCCTTTGATCAACATCAAACAAATGCCACGATTGATTATACCAGGCTTCAGCAACACAATGGTTTGCATACAAACCATCCGGCGTTTCTTTGGGAGGATTTTCGGGTGCACATAACCAAATTGCCCTGGCCGGAATTCCGGCTGCACGGCACAAAATCACAAAATTTGCTGATACAAGGGAACACCCACCTGTGTAATAGCAATTTAACGCTTTTACTGGATTAGCCCTTTCCTGAAAGGTAGAGGCATCAGCCGGGCTATCAGGTTCCGGGTATGGCGAGCCAGCCCTCAAATTATTATTATGTCCCTGAGTCTCATAATCAGCAAGAAAAGAAAAAATTGCCTCCGCTTTTTGCGCATCATCCATTCCCTGTTTTATAATCCCTGAAAGAACCGATTTTACATCGAAATAATCCCTTCTCCCATTAATCACTATTCTTGGATTAACAATGTCAGTATTGCCCGTATTCTCAATGCTCAAATATTCATTCGGTTCAAATCCGGAGGTTTCTTCAATATAATTCCCATAAGTTTTCCTGTAGTCAGCAGTATTCCAACCATCCAGGGTTCCCCTAAGATTAACCGTATAGGATTTGGTGAAACCTTGTATTGTTTCAGAATGCTGATGAATAATAGTAGTGTGAGTTGGAGTATTATCTTGCCCTTGTATTTTCAGACAGTTACCAGCTCCAAAAACGAATGATGAAAGGATCAATAAAATCGAATATCGTTTCAAAAAATTCATGCCAACATTTTCAACTTTTGGGATCACGGGTATCAAGTAAAATCTGACAAGCAGCAGTTATAAAAAAGGATACTCCAATATCACGTACCGCCCAGGGAACCCCATCTTTTCCTCCCGGAGGCAGGCATTTTTCGATAATTACACCTTTCATTCGCGGGTCATTCGCTTCGGTCACCTGCATCGCCATTGCGTACGACAGACCTTTCGTGATATACGGGATATACTGCGGATCGCCCAGTTCAGTGTAAGCATCGCGAAACATCATCACTGCACAGCTTGTAGCGCTTGTGGCATGCCCAAAGCTGTCGGTACTGAAATCGGTATACGTCCGGCGGATCATACCGCCATCGTGCCGCATCGCTTTGGTGTACCATTGGCAGGAACGATTAAAAGCATCTAAATACTTTGTCTTTCCGCTATCTTTATATGCCAACCATAAAGGCCGGCCCCACCAAAATGCCTGCCGTGGGTGTATCACCTGATCTTCCCATTTACATGGTGCATAACCGATCCAATTTCCTAAAGGTTCTTCCCTTTTCAACAAACAATCTGCCACTTCATAAAATACTTTCCGAAATATTTCCTGTCCCGAATATTTCCAGGCTTTCAGTAATACCCCATCATCCAGTAACGGACGACCCGGATCACCGTATTTATTCTTCCATACGTTTTGGACAGTCTTATCTTGTGGAGAATAGAGGTCAATGAAACATCCATTAATATACATTCTTCGGATAGTCCAGGAGATAGCAGCTATTGCACAGTCTGCATATTGGGTTTCTCCTGTAACTTCAGAAAGGGTAAAAAGCCCGTCACAGCATTCCAAGACACACGAAGTATTGATTTTGTTGTTTTTATCGAACCCATCCTTATCCTCATAAGCCAATATCATTCCATAGTCAACATTATTTTTATCGGTTTGCTGTTGGTTCATGATAAAATCAGCAGCCATACGGGCTGATTCGAGCAGATATGGTTCCCTAAAGTATTTGTATGCCAACGATAATGCTTTTACAGCCTGACCTGTGTGCCAAACAGGACCAAAAAATTTCCATTTACTTTCAGAAGAAAACTCCCCCTTCATCACTCCTTTCCAGTTCGAATAAAAATAATCGACATCGCATTCGTCCAGATTTGGCTGTTCGGTTTGTATCTGAGCAATATCAGTCAGCCAACGGGTAGCCAGCAAAACCGATTTTTCCAGTTTTGTCCGACGGATTGTTTTAATAACATCCTGTAATGATTGCGTTGACTCATTTTTTATGGAAGATAAAATCTCATTATTAGCAGAAGAATCAAATCTGCAAAAAAGCAGCGAGCCACTTGTTAAAAGAGAGGTTTTTAAAAACTGCCGACGACCACTAATGATATCGGTAATATTTTTTTTTGACAACTTATTATTTTTCATTCAGACACAAACAAATTTCAGTAACACCGCTTTATAGCTGTGTCGTTTATAACTAAGATTATTTCGATGGAAATTGTAACGAACTTTTTCCGATATCTACAGAAGTAGCCAAAAGGATGCCTCTCTGCCCCTTATCATTAACAGCACTATAAAAATGATATACTACCCCGTCGTGTTTGATGACACATGAATTATGGATAAATTTCCTGTCGAAAGGCTCCGATGGTTTAATAAGATTATCTCCGGTCCAATCTGTCCAGTGTATCAAATCATACGAACAGGCAAAACTTGTAAATGTCCCTGGCTTCCAAAAAGCGCCAAAATAGAACATCACCCAAACATCATGAATACGTGCAATACAAGCATCGCCCGAAACACCCGACATGTGACTAATAACCGGCTTACCGCCATATCGTTTCCAATGGACCATGTCATCGGAAACGGCCATCGCTAATTGCTCTGTTTCCTGATTTTTGGCGCTATTTTCACCTCCGCGTGCATTGTAAAACATTACAAAAGGATATCCAAGAGTCTTTTCTTTATCAAAGATCACAGTACTTTTCAGAAGGCCCTGTTTTTCATACTGCCGTGCATCAGGATCTTCCGGTAAAAGAACCGGATGGTCAAGGCGGCACCACCCTCCTGATGGGAGCAAGCTATCTGTAAAAGCCATGCCCACTCCTAATTTTCCGGCTTTGTTTCCCTGTGTTGCACCGCCCATATACGACATCCAGTATTTTTCATCAAACATTTCCGGCTCGTAATTACCACCCCATGTATTGTCAACTAAGGCAATATAACCTGCTTTCTGATTTGCGTCCCAGGTATCATTTGTTGACCATAATGCCATTCCAATAGTAGTCCATTGTAACAGATTATCACTTTGGGCAATCCATGTTTCGTAACCATAACCATCAAAAACAAC
>CAZHKI010000032.1:0-3821 GCA_964533365.1 uncultured Maribellus sp.
GTGCTGCATGCAATGGACGGAACAGAAGGTACACACTGGGCGGCCTCGTCCGAGGGGAAATGCTCACTGAAAATTGAGCGGTAGTGATATTCTTCCTTGCTCATCGGAGTGTTAATTGGGAATCGGTATTTGGCATTTTTCATCATTTCGTCGGTAACCAGTTCTCCGGCTACCTTTTTCAGCGTGTCAATCCAGCCATATCCCACGCCATCTGAAAACTGTTCTTTTTGGCGCCATGCAATACTTTCAGGGATCTGATTCTCAAAAGCTTTGCGGAGAGGCCATTTTTCCATTCGCCCGTTTTTAGCCATTTTTTCTTCGGGATTAAACCGCATAGCCACATCCATAAATTCCTTGTCTAAAAAAGGGACCCGGCCTTCCACACCCCAGGCAGCCAGTGTTTTATTAGCCCGAAGGCAGTCGTACAGGTGAAGCCGGCTCACCTTGCGTACGCTCTCGGTATGGAATTCCCGTGCGTTGGGCGCTTTATGAAAATAGAGGTAACCGCCAAAAATTTCATCGGCGCCTTCGCCCGTCAAGACCATTTTAATCCCCATCGATTTGATAAACCGGGCCAGCAGGTACATGGGAGTGGAAGCCCGGATGGTGGTCACATCGTAAGTCTCAATATGGTAAATCACGTCGCGGATGGCATCAAGCCCTTCCTGGATGGTATAATGAATTTCGTGATGAATGGTGCCGATTTCGTCGGCGGCCTTACGTGCAGCGGCAAGGTCGGGCGAACCGGGCAGCCCGATGGCAAATGAATGCAATTGAGGCCACCAGGCGTCTTTCTGGTCGTTGGTTTCAATCCGTTTGGCCGAAAACTTTTTGGCCAGCGCTGAAGTAATGGTAGAATCCAGGCCGCCGGAAAGTAAAACGCCGTACGGAACATCTGACATCAGCTGCCGGTGAACCGCGGCTTCCAGCGCCTTTTGCAACTGGTCTATTTTGGCAGGGTTGTCTTTTACATTTTCGTAATCAACCCATTCGCGGTTGTGCCAGCGCCTCAATTCGCCTTCTTTGCTGTAATAATAATGAGCTGGCGGAAATTCCTCGATTTTTTTACACTGACCTTCCAGCGCCTTCAACTCCGAAGCCACATAATAATTTCCAAACTCGTCCCAGCCATGGTATAACGGGATAATCCCGATGTGGTCGCGGGCAATCAGGTAAGCGTCGTTTTCCTCGTCGTAAAGCGCGAAACCAAAAATCCCGTTCATGTCATCGAGGAATTTTTCTTTTTTATCACGGTACAAAGCCAAAATCACTTCACAGTCGGAACCGGTTAAAAAATCGTATTTCCCACTGTATTGCTTCCTGATTTCACGGTGATTGTATATTTCGCCGTTAACAGCCAGAATGAGTTTACGGTCTTTGCTGTACAACGGCTGCCCCCCCGATTCGGGATCGACAATCGCGAGCCGTTCGTGTGCCATAACAGCATTATCGCCACAATATATTCCCGACCAATCGGGTCCGCGGTGACGAACTTTTTTCGACATCTTCAGGATTTTTGGCCTCAGTTCCTGGGCGCTAGTTTTCAAATCGAATGCACATACAATTCCACACATATTGTTATCAATTTTTTAATCTGAACTGCAAATCTGAGGGCAAAAATATGCAATTTGACAATACAAGAAAAAGTTTAATGACATTTTTCTATAATTATTCACAATAATATTGCAATTATGCTATAAATATTAAATTTAGCAAACATTTTAATACGTGCGAAAAAGTATTGTTGCCTTTTTCAAAATGGGTACTTTTTAAAATTTTTATTGATTTTTTATCGACCCTATTATTGAAGTAAATGTTTTTTTTTAGATTATTTCAACAACCACCTTTTTCTTAAAACCATCAAATTATTTCAATTCAAATAAATCTTTTTTAAACCAGGGCCTTCAAATATTTTAGTTCGTGTAAAACGATTAAAAAAGAAAATTGCCGTAACTTGTATTCGATCCGTAAAAAAACCAATGATATGCGATTCAAATATCTTAACTTCGCTAAGTCCAGAAAATCAGCAGTAACAGTAAAAGAATCTTCATCCGTTTGTCCTGATCGAAGGCAATTTATGAAAACCATGGGAATTGGGGTCCTCGCGTGGAATCCAGTGGTTGAATCGATAAGAGAAATTTCATCCGACCCGGTGCAGTTCAACATAAAAAGAAACAAACTTATTGTTTTAAGGAACAACATTCCGGCCTGGGAGATCTCGGAAAAATATTTCGAGCCCGGATTTTCTGTTGAGTTAAAATACGATAAAAACAATTATTTCCTTTCTGCCTCGAACCTGAAAATTAAACAGACCAAATTTCGGTTTTCTATCACAGCTGAAATTGGCGATAAATCACGGTTCTGGGATTGCCGCTTTTCAATTCCCGAATTCGATTTCAGGTGGAAGGGTAATTTTGTCCACTGGCTCGACGGGGTTGAAAAAATGCAGGGTAAAGCTCACCTGCAGGAGTTGGTCGCTGAAGTCGGGCCATCCGAATTTATTTGCGCTCAGGGAAATTTTGGGTTAATCTTAGGTACTGACTGGAAATTTATCTTTTCATCTAACCATAATAACATCACTTTTCAATACGATAAAATTCAATACCGAACGGGCAGCTTAGTTCTTCAACCTTTGCACGAAGCACCCGAATTGTTCTTTAAATCGAATATGAAGCGGTCAACTTTAGTCACGTTGCCGTTGTTCGAAGACTGGAAAAAATTTACTGAAAACATCCATTTTGCTGAAGGAAAACTATTCTCGGAAGGACAACAAAAACCGGACGTTTGTATCACCGCCCCTCATTCGAAACCAGGCAATCGCGAAAGAATGGTCTGGATAAAACACGAATCCGGTAATTTGTTATTTCAGCCCGAAAAAGTTTCAGAATCAGCCATTCAACTAAGTACTTTTTTTTACTATGCTGAATATTTGAACAATAACCCGTCAAACACTTACATTTCAGCGGCGTTACCCGAAAACGGACAATGGATTTTTAATAAGTTGGGGGCTTTCAAAATTGAAAAAGACAACAAAATTCCCGATCTCGAAGCTTTTGGAAACGGGAACCACCTGGATGAAATTATTCTGGAACCACGGTTGCGTGCCTTTAAACCCAATGTAGGGGATGCGGTTATACTTCACTCGGTGTACCAGGATCCGCCCAAAGTGCGGATTGTACAACCTCAAAAGAAAGTAATCACACGAACTGCTGTTCAGCCTGCCACCACCACAAAAACAACCGATGAAGAACAGAACCAAAATAATACACAGCAAAAGCCGGTAAAGAATACAATAATACAACAGGAAATACAAAAAGACCCACAACGGACGATAAAAGAAGTACAACAAAACCAGCCCAAAATTACCGTTGAATTCGACCGGTTAAAATTTAAACCTAAAAATGCCCTGTCGGTTATCGTACTGCGGCCTGAAGATATGGTTTTGCTGGAATTTGTATTTCATAACTTCAACTTCACTAACAAAGGACAGTCGCCTTATCTGGAGCTGGACAATCCAAAGGAAGACGGCGTTGTTGAAGTTTATTTTCAGACTCAGCATACATTGGAAGAAGCCTATTTCGAATCCACTCCCATTCCCGATCCCGATCCGTTAAAACCTGCCGACACAGGGGTGAGGCTACCTGCAAAACACCTGCGTGCCCGAAAGAGTCGTTTGGTTTACGAACTGCCAGCCGGACACGAAGGATTTCCGCTGATTATGGACGAGTTGCTCGACTGGACAAAATTTTCGCTTCGTGTACATCCGCGGGCATGGATTAAAATACCTTCGCTAAAACCAGTCCGAATCCCGGCAAGGGTGA
>CAZHKI010000032.1:3831-15104 GCA_964533365.1 uncultured Maribellus sp.
TCCAGGATAAAAAAACAAAAGCGCAGCCCAACCAATACCTGAAATATATGGATACCCCGTCAACAGAATACGGGATTAAACTGGCACAAAACACCAAAACAAAGGCAAACAGCCTGGACGTTTATCAGGAAAACGAAATTTCAAAAGTGTTGACTCCGGTTGCAGCAACTTCGGTTAAAGCAGCTTTCAATATCAATTCCATCAAAAAAATCAGTTGGAAAGTAGAACCCATCCCCGATTTGAGCACATCCATCGAAGCCCCGGCCCTGATGTATATTTCGCCCAACCAGACCAACGATTTTTACCATAAAGTTGACATCAATTTCAGGGATGTTGAAGAGCTGAGAGTAAGTACACAAATTATGAATACCCAACTTCGGGTACTCGATCCGTTAACCACCACCAAAGGTGAAATAACCGAAATGTGGCACACGCGCCTCGGGGTAAAACTAAAAAACGGGAAAACTTCGGTTTCGGCTCTCCCTCATCTAAAAACCATCCGGGCGCTTTGGGCCGACGATGCCGATCCCAATTACAAGATAGCCAAAGAACGGAACTACCCGTTTATGGCTTCGCTTGATGCCAATAACCGGCAAAAACTTGTTCATACCACATCCAACTACAACGAAGGGTTCGAACCTTTTCCCGTTCCGGTGAACGATTTAATGCTTACCACACTGGGCGCTTATCTAGACTGGCATGTATTTTTCGATGTTCCCAACCCGCAGGATACCTACCTGAACATCATCGAGTGGGAACACATTGCCACGCTGGGTCGCGACCATTTTGTAAAAATTGTGGAAGAAGGATACCTGTTCCCGTACGACCCGGCAGAAAAATTTATCGAATTCCCGTTCCAGGCAGTCCGTATCGAAACCAATGCCACACCCAACATCGACGACCCGCAGAACACTACGTTGGTGAATGTCCCATCAGGGAGCGGCTTAGGTAAAATAAGAGTGAATATTGGAGGCGGCGCAAACACCACTTACAATTTTTACATCAACGTTAGCGGGCAGGGTTTCCCGTTCGATATGGTGGGAATCGACAAGGAAGGGAAGGAACACCCGTTCCGGATGCCGCTGGCATTTATGGAAAACCGGATTGCACGCGACAAATCGCTGATGGAAAAAGTAATTGAAGTTTACCAGGGAAAACAATCGGACGGATTTAATAAAAAATATAACGAAGCTGGATTTAACGGACAGGAAGTTGCTTTCGCCGAATATCTTGTGGACGGCGATACCGACTTTGAAACCGAGATGATTAAATTCGACGCCCAAATTTACCCGGTAACCGGAGAAGGAGAGCTGAAGTTTCACCCTAAAATAAAAGAAGCTAAAGTTTTCGTAAAACAGATCAATGAATTGACCGGAGTAAATGAACCCGCCACCATCACATTGGAAGACGACGCCAACAAAGGCGGAGTTTTTGCAAGAGTTACCAGTTCGAACGTGGTCGATTTTTCAGGTGGTTCGGATAAAGCCGGAGGATTCCTGACGCCCAACATGTCGGTTTCGGGATTGAGCAAATTGCAGGGGCCGGTAAGTGGAAACCTGGATGACATGAAAGATTTGATGTTTATTCCCGACAAATTTTTTAAGGCGTTTGAAGATTTGCCTGTGGCCAAAATTTTCGGGGTTATCGACATCTTTTCACTTTTATTTGGCAGCAGCGGAAATCCTTTCGATTTGGGCGGAAGTTTCGACGATATGATAAACGCGGTGAAAAGTATTCGCGGTGAAATTGAAAACCTGAAAAACGAAATCAGGTATCTTGAAAACCTGAAAGAAGAAGCGCAACAGGCGGTTGACAATCAAATTAACCAACTGAAACAGCAGATCAAAAACAAAGTCACCGAGTTGCTCGCCGCACTCAACGATTCCATTCCGCGTATTCCCAATTTAAAATCGTACCTGACAGAAGAGGCGTTTTATGCCGAATACAAATGGCAACCCCAGTTGGGCGGAAAGGAAATGCAAATCATTCCCAGCCTGCTGAATGTTAATGTGAACGATCCTTCAACTGCATTAACCATCACAACGAAATTTGAAAAACCGTTCGACGCCGGGAAATCAGCTTCCATGAATGGTGTGGCGCGTTTCGAAAAATTCGAGGTTGACATTGTCCCGTTGCTCGCTGTCAAATTTAATTATTTGGAATTCAGAACCGGCTCATCGCAGAAAACCGATGTAAAAGTTGACATCGACAAAGACGATCCGATAGCATTTAAAGGGGTACTGAATTTTGTAAATAACCTGCAAAGTATTATTCCGACGGGAGGATTTTCGGACGACGGTCCGTACATCGACATAAAACCAGGCGGAATTACGGCGGGATTCAATATCAGTATCCCCAACGTCGAAGTGGGCATCTGTATGATTTCCAACATTAGCCTGGGCGCGAACGTAACATTACCGTTTACCGGCGCTCCGCTCACCATCGGGTTTAATTTCTGCCGGCGCGAAAATCCGTTTATGCTCACCATCTCCTGCTTCGGTGGCGGCGGTTATTTTATGATGGTAACCACGTTAAAAGGAATCCAGTCGATTGAGGCGGCTTTTGAATTTGGCGCGGCCATGTCGCTCAATGTAGGTGTCGCCTCGGGCGGCGTGTCGGCCATGGGCGGTTTTTATTATAAAATGGAAATTGTGGAAGGAGTGGAACAAACCACCCTCACCGGCTATTTGCGACTAAACGGACATCTCTCCATACTCGGATTGATTTCACTTTCACTTGAATTTTACCTTGCTTTCAACGCCGTAATTTACCAGGGAAAAGTCCAGAAACTGGAGGGTGTTGCCACACTAAAAGTAAAGGTTGAAGTACTTTTTTTCAGCAAAACCGTTTCAGTCTCTGTGCGCAGAGAGTTGAAAGGCGCCGATGCCGACCCGAAATTCAGTGAGATGATCGAAGATGACGACTGGCAGGAATACTGCCTCGCTTTTGCAGGGTAAAAAAATAAGAAACCTCAAGTATAAATTGAAAAAAACAAAATAAGATATGCCACAGGAAATTATTTTCACCACCTTACCGCACCGCAGAACAGAAATCAACGGTGAGCCATTTCTGAAACTTTCGGTTTACACCACCATCAAATTATCGACACCGAAAGATACCACGCTGGCTGATTTTGAAGACATTCTGGCTTATCCGCAGAAAATCCTGAATGCAACGTTTCAGTTTAAACTGAACAACGGGACAATTCTCGATGCCACGCTTGTTTCTGAAAATATCGATCCGGAACTTTACGGGAACATTTTTCACTCCGGGATAAAAGTCGATGATTTTAAGGAAGAGGATTTATCGGTAAAAAATATCCATTCCTTTCCGTTAAAACATATAAACGATTTTGTGTTGAACAGCTATCGTGAAGTGGCGATCAACAGTCCTACAAAACTGGTTTCGGCAGAAAAATTTGTGGATGAAACCAAATTCGGCGCCATTTCGCGGATGAAACTCGATGTTGCCGGCATTGAAAAAGTGGAGGCGCCGCAACGGAAAACGACGTTAAAAGCCAGCAACCTATTTTTTAAAAACGACAACGACGACCGCGTTTTTAAAACCGATCTCCGCCGGAATAAGTTTGTCAAATTTTCAAAACAGATGGATCCGAAAAACGATTTTGTCCAGTTGCGCCAGTTTCACAAAGTCGATAAAAAAATAATTACCCGGGTATCGCCCGTTAAACTGGAGAAACCACGTTTTGAATTTCATGATATTACGGCAGTGGTTAACAGCTACCCGCAAATGATGCGCAAACTGGGGTTTGTCCTCGATTTTCTTATTCCCTACAACTCCTCCATTCCCAACTCCGGCACCATCAGCCTGGTAATTAATTCGCTCGAATTTCAGGAAGAAGGGACCACGGTTTCGCTCCCGTCAACTGCGTACAACATTACCGGTACCGGGTTTTATATTGCCGATAAACCCAACACCATGTTCAAACAGGGATTTGTAAAAATCAATACCAACGAGTTTTCGGTTGTTCAGATTGATGCCGACGGCACGGCGCTAAAAACCGAAAATATGGCTGAAAACAAGGTACAGCAGATTGCCCGTTTTTATGAGGTGAAAGCGGAACTCAGCCGAAGCCGGTATTTAAAATTAAAACCGGTGGAAGAAGCCGAACCACCGGAAGAGGAGGGCCTGCCCTACATGCGTTCTGCCGGGATTGCCATCACCAAAAACGGGATGGCCGAGCATTTGGTTGCGCGGTTAAACAACAATATTCTGCTAAAACAAAAGTTTTTAACGGCACCCATTCAAAAAATACAAATGCAGCCCCCGACGCTTCAGCAGGGTAATCTACAAAATCAGCAACTGAAGAACAACATCCAAAAAATTCAACCGCAAAATGCGGCACAAAATGTCCAGGTACAGGCAGTCGCCAATCTGGCGCTCAACTTTAAAATTCCGGAAACCGTCTTTTATTCCTCCGATGTTATCCAGGGTTACCGGATGGACGTTGCCTACGAAGATAATCCTGAAAAGTGGTACTCCCTGCACCAGCGGCAGGACGAATACATGTGGTTCGACGAACAAAACAACCCTTCCACGGTACAGGGCATTGTTCCCGACGAAGGATTTATTCAGCTCGGGATTGCCGAAGACGCGGAAGATACTGACGATGTTTTTGTTTCAGAAACACTGGCACGCTGGGAAGGATGGAGCCTTTCGGTGCGTAAACCGGGATATGCCATTAACGAATCGGATGATTATGAGCTGAAAACCGGAGAAACCGAAAAACGCGATTTTGTTTATCGATCGAAAACACAGGAAATAAAAAAATACCAGTTTGACCCCGACCTCGAATTTAAAATAAACGCACAGTCGAAAATTGTACCCGGTACATTACCCAAACTGCGGTTCGGGAAAGGTTACCGTGTTCGGGTGCGTGCGGTTGACCTCGCCGGAAACAGCGTTCCGCTGGAACATCTGAGCGAGTCGCCGGAAGCAACCGTCCGTACAAACATACGCTATATGAGATACGAGCCATTGTCGAGCCCCATTGTTTTGGTGGGAAACGAACTGAAAGACGGCGAATTCCTGGAACGAATGGTTGTCCGCAGCAACTTCGATCAAACCGTTTCGCAATACGAATCCAGCCACAAAATCAACGGGAGCAGCTTCGGCGATTTTTCGCTGCGGTATTTACTGCCTCCAAAAAACAGCCAGTTGATGGCCGAAAATCACGGAAAATTCGAGCAGGCCTTTCAGAATAATCCTGCGGCGGCGCAGCAGATTTACAACATTATTACCAGTCACGAGGGATTATACCAGCAGGATGAATCCAACAAGGAAAAAATTTACCAGCCTTCGGAAGTGGAAATCATTTACCTGCCCGACCCCATGGCAGCAGGCGTTGCGCTTTTTGTGGCCGACGGTTACGGAAATACACACACTCAGAATTTTGAACCCAGACTGTTTAGCTTTTTCAGCAATAGCGAAATCAATCCGAAGAATACCGGCAACATAACGATTCCCGACGACTGGTACAACGCAGCGCATATCTGTATCAGACTCGAAGAGGGCGAACAAAAGGTAAACTGGGATTCGGGGAACCGGATATTTACGGTTTTTCTGCCGAAAGGAATACGTACACGAATAAAATTCAGCACCTTCTGGCGCGAAACAGATTTAAAACAGTTGTCGGCCATTTGGGAAATGGTAAAAAACGACAATCCCGGCAACATTGGCGAACTGGAAAAACTGGCTGTAAGCGGGCAACACTGGATGATTAGTCCGTCGCGCGAGTTGGAACTGGTACATGCCGTTCAGCAACCGATAGATGCGCCGGTCATCAAAGAATTGATACCCGACCGCGATTACAATACCACCTTTGCCCTTATCAACACGCAATTTGACATCCACGGTGAAAGTACCGAAAAAGTGGAGTTTCAGGCCAAATGGACGGAACCGTATGATGACGGGATTTCAGTAAAAATTAAGGAAAAACAGGGGCGAAACAGCATTTCGGATATTATCATTAACTACCACGATGATGTGGTGACCAAAGGAACGATTCCGAAACCGGAAGCAGTAAAAATTGCGCCTGTCGAAAATCTGCAGGTGAAACCCACGTTACGTTTTCAGCCGCGTACCGTCGGGCAGTTCGAGGCCGAACCGCAACCGGGCGCCAAAAGGGTGAACCAGATTTATGCGGTTCAGAATAACGATTTTAAGCAGGTGGAAAAATTAAAAATTTCGCCACAGAAAAACCTGGTTCAGCGCGTAAAATACGACATCGAATCGACCCGGTTTGGTTTCCTGAAAGCAATGAATCTGCGGATTAAACCGCTGGAGCACCATTTTGGCGATACCAAACACCGCTGGGTGGATTATAAACTGGTGGCCACGTCGCGCTACCGCGAATATTTCGACAAAATTCTGGCGACGAATCCCGACCTGACCACCAACCGCGAAAGCGAGTGGAGGGAAAAGATAAACATCCTCAGTTCGGCAAGGCCCAAAGCGCCCGAAGTCGATTATATTATTCCCTCGTTTGAGTGGCGGAAAACCCAGACAAACGAGGCTATCCGGCACCGGAGAATGGGCGGCGGCCTGCGTATTTACCTCAAACGCCCGTGGTATTCCACCGGCGCCGACGAAATGCTGGCGGTTATCCTTCCTGAAAATAAAACGAACATCATGTCGCTGGCGGCAGCTTCGCCAGGCTACACCAACATTTACACTCACTGGGGTATGGATCCTATCCTGTATGGCGCACAACCCGAAAATGTGTCACCGCAGGTGGCTGATTTCAGGATGAACCCGGTGGTTGACAACAAACTACAATACCCCGAAAAAACGGCAACGCTGGCCAAAGCGGTAGCCTACCCCGTTCATTTCGATGAGGAACGGCAAATGTGGTTTTGCGACCTCGCCATCGATCCGCAGGAAATGTATTTCCCGTTTATCAAACTGTTTCTGTCCCGGTATCAGGCCCACTCAGTAAGGGAGGAAAACAGCGATGTGTGCCTGTCTCCGGTAGTGGTTACCAAAATGATACAATTGGTACCCGAGCGGCAGACCACGCTGCATTTTAAAAAAGACGACCAAAATTCGAAATTTACTATCACCGTGGAAGGAGCCCTTTACAACCTGGGAAATACGCCTTACGGAAACTTCAATTTTATCCGGATTTCGTTCCTCGACAGCGGAGTGGCGCAACCTTTATTTGGAATTATCAACAACGGGGTAAACGAAAAACGGCTCGACGACGAAGGCGTTACCATCCCCATTACGCGAAAGGAAATGGTGACCGCCACACGGTTCAAAGTAGAACGCGAATTTACCCTGCACCGGAATTACAAAACCGCGCCGTTTGAAGTTGTTGTGGAAGAGTATGAACGCGGCCCAAGCCGTATTCCCGACCTGCCGCAGCAATATGCCAACCGGCTGGAGCAGTCGGAACAAACCGACCGGCTGATTTATGCCGATGTGTTTAAAATTAACGAAGTGGGAAAATAAACTTATAAATTAGTTTTATCACAGTTCAGGAGAACATTAAGTTTTACTTTTTCAACCAGCGAAGTTGCAAGTTTTCGGTTTTATATCCCTTTAATACAGGGTTAATCATCAGTTTCTTCGTTAATATACCGGATTTTGATTTAGCGGTAATATAATCGCGATGAAACTCTTTTATGCTTTTTTCACAGTTAGGAAAAAAAAAGACATGTGGTATTGAAATTAACAAAATTGATCTAATTTTGTATTGAATAAGTATTCAATCAATAATGGAAAAATGCCAAGAACAAAAGAACACAATCAACAAATAAAAGACGAACGCCGGGAACAGATTCTGAAAGCTGCGCTGCAATTGTTTGCCACCAAAGGGTTTGCCGCCACTAAAATTTCTGATATTTCGTCGGTGACCGGTATTTCGCAGGGACTGATTTACCACTATTTCCCTTCAAAAAACGAGGTTTTTCATGTTCTCATTGGCACAGCCATCAACAAAATGAACGAGGCCGCCACAAACCTCGAAAAGCTTCTGTTGACCGCTAAAGAAAAAATTATTCTCGCCACCGAAAGTTTGTTTAACGGATTGGATGGAAACCCCGACACGGCCAATTTTTACTTCCTGATAACCCAAACAGCCATTTCCGATTCATTTCCGGAAGAAACAAGACAAATCATCCGGGAGAAAAACCATATTAAATACGAAATCATGACCCGGATATTCCGTGAAGGACAAAAGGACAGAACCGTAAAAGATTTTCCGGCAGAGGAAATGACCACCCTGTTTTTTGCAACGATGAACGGGATTGCGCTGAACAAAGCCATTTACGGGGACCGTTTCAGGATGCCCTCCAAAACTATTTTTTTGAATATGTTTTTAAAAGAATCCGAAGTATGACCAGTTTCAAAAGTAAATTTTTCAATTTCATGATGCGGAACCGACATTTGCTGGAAGGAAAGCTGAATAAAGAGGTTTTCGATGAAAATACGTCCATCAAAAAGTTTCGCGACAAATGCGAAAGTGGAGCTGAA
Organism: uncultured Maribellus sp.; assembly: GCA_964533365.1. Taxonomy (GTDB): domain Bacteria; phylum Bacteroidota; class Bacteroidia; order Bacteroidales; family Prolixibacteraceae; genus Draconibacterium. The sequence goes on from CAZHKI010000032.1 coordinate 12,328, forward strand.
AAATACGGAAAACTTCCGAAGGGAATCTTCATACGGGAAGATAATCCGGGCGGGATAAAAGCAGAGTGGCTGATACCGGAAGGTGCTGATCCGGCAAAGCTGATTTTGTATGTCCACGGCGGGGGATATGTTTCGGGTTCGTGTAACGACCACCGGGGCTTTGTTTCCCGGCTTGCCTCCCGGGCTGGCATAACCTGCCTTACCTACGAGTACCGGCTGGCACCCGAACACCCTTTCCCGGCGGCAATTGACGATTCAGTAAAAGTATACCAAACACTGCTGGCGTCGGGATTTCAACCGGGAAACCTGCTCATTGCCGGCGAGTCGGCTGGCGGGGGACTGACCCTGGCGCTGCTGCTGGCTTTAAAGAAACAACAGATTGCGCTCCCGGTTGCCGCTGTGGCCATTTCACCATGGACCGACCTTACCTGCTCCGGCGAATCGTATAAAACCAAAAACAATGTTTCGGTTGCACCAAAAAATTCATGGATAGTTTTCAGCAAGCATTACGTTGGCAACCAACAGGCAGACAATCCGCTGATTTCTCCCCTTTTTGGTGATTTGAAAGGATTGCCGCCGTTATTCATTAACTCAGCCGTAAACGACGAACTCTTTAGTGACGGGGAACTATTTTCGAAAAAAGCAAAGGAAGCCGGGGTTGATGTCACATTCAGGGCAGGCAAAGGAATGGTGCACTGCTATCCGCTGTTGGCGCCGTTTTTCCCCGAAGCTACAGAAGCAATGGATGAAATCATCCGGTTTATCAGAACGAAACTGGGCTGAATTTTAAAATGTTTCAGAATAACGTTTCCGGCTGTTTCTATCCGAAAAAAACGATAAAAAACAGTCAACTTTTGTACTTTTACCGTGCAACATACAATCCATATGATCAATAACGATATCCTGCGGAAAATCAGATACACCTTCGAACTGAACGACACAAAAATGATGGAATTGTTCGGTTCCGGCGGACTAACCGTCACACGGGCACAAATCAGCGACTGGCTGAAAAAGGAAGAGGATCCGGCGTACCAAAGCCTTTCCGATTTTCAACTGTCCACCTTCCTCAACGGGCTGATTAACGAAAAACGGGGCAAAAAAGAGGGGCCGCAACCGGTTCCTGAAAACCGGTTGAACAACAATATCGTTTTCAGGAAACTTAAAATTGCTCTGAACCTGAAGGACGAAGACATCCTGGAAATTCTGGAACTGGCCGACATCCGCATCAGCAAACACGAACTGAGCGCTTTTTTCCGCAATCCCGGACAGGCACAGTACCGCGAATGCAAAGACCAGGTTTTACGAAACTTTCTGCGCGGAATGCAGTTACGGTATCACGACGGGAAGTGAGCAGTGATCAGTTATCAGTTATCAGTCTCAGTTGTCAGTTGTTGTCGGACACTCATTTTTGATTGGGTTCAGGAAACCTGTCTTTTCCATCGGTAAGCCATTCCAACGAAAACTGCACGAATCCGTTTTGGGTGTAATCATCTTTTTCGAAAAACAACCCGATATGACCGTTTTGAAGAACGATCATTGAAGAATAAGCCGAACTTCCGGTATAAATTGTTTTTCCTTCCGACCAGCTTTTACCCTCATCGTAACTGATTCTCACGGTCATATTCTCACGGTTATCTTTATTATTTGCGTTGGAAAAAAGGAGCCTGTTTTTGTCAGCCCCGGTTTCGACCGAAGAGTACCGGATAAAACTGGCATTACATCCCGGATCAACCAGCGCTGAATCGGGTTTCGAAATCCAGGTTTTTCCTTCGTCGGCCGAGGTATGCACAAACCGCATCCCCAACCCGTTCACTCGACTGTTGATCATCCATGTGCCATCGGCCAGTTCGGCAATTTTCGACTCATCGGCCGGACGAACGGGCGTATTAATCAGGTACCAGCTTTCGCCATGATTATCGCTGCCAAAAATAAAAAGTCCTTTTTCGAGGTTCACCAGTGTGTGCAGCAATTTTCCGGAGCGGGTTTGAATGCCCCGGCCCGAAGTAATAAACTTGAAATCGTTGTGCCAGTTGGTCCGGGTTATTTCCTTCGTAATATCCCGTGGCTGGCTCCACGACTGCCCGTTGTCGCTGCTGGTTATTACCCGTAAATAGTAAACGTCCTTTTCGTTTTCAAGATCCATATAATTGAAAAACAGAAATATTTTGCCGATTGTTTTATCTACAATCATGGAAGGATCGGAAGCCGATTGCCCCGACGGATAATCAACCACGGTTTCTATTTCCGACCACGAGTTTCCGTTGTCAGCACTTCGGCGTATAACGATATTGATATTATTATTCCATTTCAAATCGCCGCACGAAGGCACCCGTTCGTCAATGGCTGCAACCAAATCGCCATTCGGCGCTGTAACAATGGCTGGTATACGGTAACAGGAAACCCCTTCGCGCATTTCTGCGCTAAATAAATTCTGGAATTGTAATTCCTCGCCAATAATGAAAGTTTCGTTTTGTGAATAAACGATCTGAAAAATCATGAGAAAAGAGAAAAATAATAACGTACGCATTTCACTTCGGTTTGATTAATGATTTGACTATTTTTCCAAAAATAATGAATTAAAAGGTTGGTCTGCAGAAAGTGAAGAGTGAAAACACCAGAATTTTCGGAATAATCTGGCTGAATTCAGAAAATCTGTAGGGGAATAATCATTTCGTAATGAAATGTTTATAAGCCTTAACTGACCGATTTGAAAAAAAGAAAACTTCTTTTAACGCAAAAAGCCACCTACAGCAGAAGATGGCTTTTCAATATTTTTA
>CAZHKI010000033.1:0-10103 GCA_964533365.1 uncultured Maribellus sp.
AAACGGGGAAAAAACAATCCTCGATCCACTCAATTACGTGGCATCTCTATCACAGGAACATGGGATTTTAAAGGTGGAACAAAGCCAGTTCAAAAATTTCCAGGTGGGCGATTTGGTGGAAATCATTCCGGTGCATTCGTGCTTAACCGCAAACCTGGCCCGGAATTATGTAACCACCGAAGGCGAAGTCATTTCGACGGTCAACTCGTGAACCCGGTTTTCAGGAAAGTTCGTGGATGCGTGACAGCGCTTCGAGGTAAGCCGTTACAGGATAAAGTTTTTCGTCGTACCACAGTGAGGCAAAATAAAGCCCGATGGGAGCAGACTTAAACCCATTTTTCTGAATGTATTTATCGAGCCACAGTAGACCTGAATTGCAGATTTCCTTGTTTTTTTCTGAAATAAGTGCTGAAACGGCAAGTGCTGTTTCTTCAATAGTACCAGGAATATTTTTGTCGCCGCCCCAGCTTCCATCTTCATTTTGAACCGAAACCAAAAAGTCGTTTCCTTTTTGAATCATACATTCCAGTTTCTTTTTAACCGGTTCTGAAAGCCAGTGGTGTTCAACAGCATCTTTTAAATATGTTACTACTTTGGCAGTTCCGTACACAGGATTTAAGTGTTCTTTATTTTGCTGATTGCCAAACCAAAGCGGCAGCCAGCTCCCGTTTCCCGACTGTCTTTTTTCGAGGTATTTTAAAGCGCCTTCAAAAATATTCTCCAAAATGCGAACTTCATATTTTCCCATCTCACTTTGATACGTTTCCAAAACCGCCGAAACCGCAAGCAAACCGTGGCCGGTCAGGTCGGCACAACTCTGGTCGAACGGCAATTTCCCCCACCCTCTCGAAAATGTTGGAAAACCGCCATCGTTGTTTCGCAGTTCTTTTAGCCATTTTGCACCTGCCAGCACTTCCTCTTTTACCTTTTCATTGGGCTGAAGTTTTAAAAGCGCCAAAATTGCTCCGGGGGTGTCGTCGCCGTCGGGAACAGAACCTGAAAAATTGGTCCAACCCCAGCCACCCGGCCCGGTGCCGTTAAAAGGATGCACCCGCTGGTTCTGAATCAGTTTGAAATGATCGGCAATTTTATCCTGGTCATCCGAATCCATAAATCCGTCGAGTTCGGAACGGAACGATTTTACAGCCAGCGAGGTAACCCAGGTTGACAAATCGACATCGATGGGCCAGCCGCCGTCTTCACGTTGTGTCCGTTTTAAAAACTGAATGCCTTTTTTCACCACTTCTGTTTCAGCAAAACCGGAATTTATCAGACTTAAAGCAACAAAAGCGGTCAGAGGAATCGCCTCCAGAAAACCGCCACTTTCGGGCAACATCCGATGCAAAATGTTCAATGCTTTTTTGATAGAAAATTTCCGGATAATCCGCCAAAACAGGTTCGGTTTTTTCTTTTTGAAAATGACAATTCCCACTGCAACCAGCGCCGGGATGGCATAACTCACTACACTCAGATTCAGCAAACGGTAAAACCGCCGCGGCAACAAAGAAAGCTCAAAAGGTAATTGCGGAATGTGGTTAAATGCATCTTCTCCGGGCACACCACACAGTCCGCACATGGCCAGAATCGGCACCGAAAATGTATAATCTTTTTGATAATGCGCCAGAATAAACTCAGCTACCTGCGGCGAATGCACGTCAATTTTCAGGGAACTTAAATAAGCAGCAATTTTTTGCTGCGTTTCCTTCACCGTTTTATCCGAAGCATACAAATACAGGGCGGCATACACCAGCAAACTGGTACTCACATTTCCCTGACTTTCGGGTGTGTCGCCGTAACTTCCGTCGGAGTTGATATTATTATGAAGCCAAAGAATTCCTTTTTGAATTTCTGCGGAATTTTTGTTTTTATCGTCAAAATGCAGGGCGGCAACGGAAACGGCCACTCCCAGCGCACTCGACGAAAGTTTTCCGGTCCAGTAACCTTCCTGATTCCGTTCGTCGATCAACAACCTGCCAATTTCGTTTATGCGGTTTTGAATTTCCTGTTTGTCCATTTTATAAAAGTGTCCCCAAAGTTAGCAAACCATAAAATGTATATTCCAAATCGCGCGATGAATCGCCGTCGCCCGATAAAAAAGCGCCATTTTCATAGTTTTCCTGAACCAGGTTCAGGCAATCGGGAGCAAGTGTTCGTAAATCATGCCCAACTTTTTTCAGGGCAAAAAGTGCAACTGCCGTTGAGAGCAAATCAGCATTTCCCTGCTCGCGAAATACTTTAAACCCTTTTTCATTTTCAAAATAACCCAATAAAACTGCGGCTTCATTTTCAACGTTCTGCCCGGTTAAAAATTTGGCTAAAAGTATTGCTGAATAGAAACTGCAGGGCAAATCGCCGGAAAATTTGTGAAAATTCAAAAAGATTCGAACAAAAAAATAAACCACCTGGTTTTTCCCATACAACGCATCGAAACTCAGCAAAAAAAGAAAAAAACGATAGGCCGGATTCAGATTTTTGCCACCTTTTAAAACCCACCGGGACAACTTAAAAAATGACGATTTTTCAAAATTTTTGTCTTCCAGAACCAGTGAGATTAACAACAATGAAAACTTATCTGCAATTTTTTCTTTCTCTTTCTGAAAAGATGAAATGTATTGTTTCAGTTTTGTTTGCTGTTCGTCCATTTTCAGCGCTTTTGCCAGCCAAACACCAAAAAGGGAATAATAGAGGTCAGGGTTGCCGGCGCGGTCGGTAAAAGCACCGTTTTTGTGCTGCTGCGTTTTTACAAAAGCAACAACTTCAGTACGCGAAGTTTCATCGAGCAACAAAAATCCTTTTTCAATTTCGGAAATAAATTGACGGTAAACAGGCTGGTATGATTTTTTGCCGGCCACGTTACGCTTTGAAAATTTTTCCCATTACACCGTACAAAGCAAGCCGCAGTCGCTGGTTTTGCAACTTGTTCAGCTCGTTGTAGCATTTCTGCACAAATTCATTCAGGTATTTATCGGCCGAAATTTCGGTTTCGTGTTTTTTGAAATTATCCAACAAAACATCAAAACTATCGGTTTTTAATATCTCTGAAAATGTTGGCGTGTGGCCGTTTATACTTTTGTTGAGCAACGACAGTAAAAACGGAAAATCGAAAGCATGTTTCAGCTCGTTGGTTTCGCGCAATTCGTTTAAATCGTCGCGAATCTGGTAAGCAATTCCAAAGTTTTCCGCAAAATCAGACAAAATATTGATATCGTTTTCCGGAGCATTCCCGGCAATGGCGCCGGTTAGTAAGGCCACTTTCACGGCTTCCCCGGTTTTCTGCTCAAAAATTTTCAAAACTTCGTCCACCGATTTTTTTGCAATATTCTGCTGCAAAAGAATGTCGGCCCCCTGACCTTCAGAAAGGTTTAAATGTGATTCAGCCACCACTTTCAAACATTCGGCTTTTATTTCAGGGTTGCATGGAATTCCTGCCAGCAAGTGGTAGCCTTTTCCAATCAGATAATCGCCGATATTTATGGCCACCGGAATTCCTGCAGTTTTGTGTAACGCAGGCTGATTGTAACGAAAATCCTCGTTGTCCTGAATGTCGTCGTGCACCAGCGAAGACTTGTGAAAACACTCGATAATTACAGCTAAAGTTGACTGAACTTCTTCGGAAACCGTTTCAGAATATGATTGGTAAGCAAGCAAAGCCAGCAAAGGACGCATTCTTTGACCGCCCAAAGCCATGGTTTTTAATGCCAGTTCTTCGGTTTCGGTTTTCCCGGGAAAAACTTTTTTCAGATTTTCTTCGGTAAAATATTCTTCCACCTGGTTTTTAATCAACGAAACCGAAAGAGGCCTGTTTTCCTTTTTATTCGTAACCTGGCCGATTTCGGAAAAAAGCCAGTCGTAATCGAGCGTGGTATTTGTACAACCGTCGTACAACAGCGGCAGTCCGATTACCGGAACCGCAGCTCTTGAAACCGGTTCAAATGAATTCTGCAGCACCGGCATGCAACTTACGCCAATTACCGCATCAATGGAACCCTCTTCCACCAAACCAATCGCAACGGTTGTTCCTTCGGCTACCAATGTTGAATATCCAAGTTCTTCCGCTTTTTCAAGAATGCCATCAATCTGGCAGCTTTTACACCCGGCGCAAACCAGTCCCAGTTCGTCGAAAACACCTTTGCACTGAAGATGATTCCGCAAACACTGCGGAAGCAATAAAAGCCGCCGGTGAAAAGGCGTTGCATTAACCACGTCGCGCCATGTTTCATTGCCTAACAAAACAATGGTAAAATCCAGAAATTCTTCATCCAGGTCCAGCCGTTTTAAAAGTTCCATCGATTTTGTTTCGAGCAAGTCAAACGGAGCCGGTGGCAATATTTTGTTTTCAGCAGCAAACAAAACAATCTCTTTCCGCAACAATTCGCGGATTCGTTTGTCCTTTGGAACTTTTAATATGCGTTTTTTTGCTGTCATTTTTTATCCGTAAGCGCCCAATCCAAAAAATGCACGTTTTTTTGCAAAGCGGTAAATCCAGCCTTTTTCAGGAACCGGAACACCGGAGCCGTGACTTGGCACCGTTGGCATCGTTTTTAAACGTTCTGCTTCATTTTCCCTTCCCGAAGAATCGCGGGCTTCGTATTTTTCGGTCATTGCAACCAGCCATTTCGGGTCTTCCATAATGATACAACCCGCAGTTTTCTTTGGAATTTCATTCCGCAACGCTTCCAGAAAAGCTGATTCCTTATAAATATTTTCCAGCGGTTTATCGTTAACATTGTCGGTGGCAAACTGAATTACCGGACAAGGTTCAACAAATCCTGATGCATTAATATGATGACTTAATCCGGTTGCTGCCGGGCACAATCCGTTTCCGTCCTGATCCCAGTAGGCATCGATGATTGCAATATCGAATTTTGAACGGGCATCCACCATAAATTGCCGCAGTTTTTGTATTTCATTTTTATCGAGCGCCAGTTCAACCGTTGAGTCGGCGCCTACCGGCCGGTAAATATAATACCAAAGATACGCCACATTTTTCTGAATCAGCGAGTTTATAAAATCTTCGGAAAGCGCCAAATCAATATTCGACTTGCAAACACTCATAGCAACCCCGGTAATCAAACCGGCGCCGGTAGCATTTTCAACGGCTTCCACGGTACGGCGAAAAACATCTTTTCCACGCCGGCGGACATCGGCTACAACTTCGTCGCCTTCAAAACTGATGAGTGGAGTTACATTGGCCAGTTTTCGCAATTCTTCGGCTACTTTTGGCGTTAACAAAGTACCGTTGGTGAACAGCTGAAAATAGCAGTCGGGGTGTTTTCTCAAAACATCGAAAAGCGGTTTGTACGTGAGCGGCTCTCCTCCCAAAATTCCAAAAAAATAGGAACCTTTGGCTTTGGTTTCGTTGATAATCCGGTTCAGCGTTTCCGGCGACATGCGGGCATTTTCCTTTTTGTGCGTCACCCAGCAGCCCTGGCAATTCAGGTTGCAGTCGTCGGTGACTGAAATAAAATGAAAAGCCGGGAAAAAATCCCCGTTTTTCAGTCGTTTCTGGTACCGTGCAAAACTGAGTGAACCTTTTATACCCATGTTGTACACAAATTTGTACAGGCACTTTTTATCGGTATTTTTCAGAATTCGTTTAATCATTTTTTTTGAAATCGAGACCTTTTTTAAATTCTTCCAATGCTTTCCGGCGTTCTTCTTCCGCTTGTTCAACAACTCCCTGCCTGAAAATGTTTCGGCGGTTCTGATTTCGTGCATTCAGCGAAGTCAGCAAACTTCCCTTGTCGATGGCAATTTTTTTCCCGTTGGGTTCATCGCCGGCCAAAACTGTATTTTCTGCCAGTCGTGGAAACATTATTGCCGAAGTCGGGCAGGTTCTCCCGCAAGCCGGGCATCCATTTTTACAGGCCAGCGGATCGACCACTTTCAAACTTTTTTTATCGTAACTGTAAACGCCAAACAAACAAAAACGTGCACATTTCCCGCAAAGTGTACACAACGATTCATCGATTACAGGAAACCATGCCGGCACCTCCAAATCTGAAGTTTTCACTTCGTAGTGCGCCTCGCCCTTTGAAAGATGAAAATCGTGCTCCAGCCGCGAAAGAATGATTTCGGCAGGCAGTTCCCTGAAATTCAGCACCTCGAAGCTGCCAAAATCAACCCCCGCCTGGAGCAGCATATTTTTTACCGCACGCGGATAACAGGCTATGATAATTTTATGCTGATAATTGGTTGCAAGGGTTTGTAAAAACTCTTTTTCAGAAAGCGAAAACGCGCATAAATCGTGCAGTTCAAAAACATCGGCAGCGAAATTGCGCAACCCTTCCGCAATTTTTTCGGTTGTATTTTCTCCAATTCCGGCGCTGCAACGGCAAATTATCACTCCTGTTTTCTGTTCCATAAAATTTTCAGAATTGCAGAGTTAAAGAAAACAAAAATAACGCAAAAGGGGAAATAAATTCCGGGGGAGGCTACTTGTAACCATATAAAACATTTACATCGCAGACGACAAAAAAAAGACAAAAATTTGTATGAATGAAAAAAAATCCTGAGTAATTTTTCAAACCAGATCCTTTAATAAAATGGATTATAAACAACGGTGCAACCAAATGTTTGAAGCGTTATTTTACTTTCGCCCGGTTCTGTTTATTTTTTATTTTTGAACACTTACATCAAAACAAAAATTACTTCAGATGAAAAAAATCGGAATATGTATCATGATTGCCGTTATAGCATTTATTACGGGTTGTTCTTCAAAAAAAGGAAGCCAGCTTGTCTCACTCACCGGGAACTGGGACCCATTTAATAAAAAGCAGATCGAAAACCTCATCAATCAGTTTGGAAAGGCCAGTAAATCCTACAATCCGGAAAAACCACCCTACGTTGTTTTCGACTGGGACAACACCTCGATTTTTCTCGACATTGAAGAAGCAACATTGGGGTACCAGCTCGAAAACCTGCTTTTTGGATGTACGCCCGAGGTTCTGGATTCGGTAATGCGGACCGGACTTGACACCAGCCTCGATCTTGCAGATCCCAACACAAATGGAGAAAATATAAATACCAGCAAGATCCTAACTGATATTTCCGGCAGCTATTCCTGGCTTTACACCCATTACAGCGGACTAAACGGTGGAGGGACATCTTCGCTCGACGAAGTGAAAAAGAGCCCGCATTACCGAAATTTTATCGCCAAGGTACGTTTTCTGTACGATGCCATTTACAATACGTACAGTGCCGACAAAGCCTATCCGTGGGTGACTTACCTGTTCTCCGGCCTCGACTCGAAACAGGTTGCAGCCATGACAGTAAAAACGGTTGAATGGCAGCAAACACAACCCATCGAAAAAGTAACCTGGACAAGCCCCGATGCAAAAGAACTTCCCGGACAATTGGCTGGCCAGGTTAACGTTACCTGGAATAACGGGCTCCGGTTGGTGCCCGAAATGCAGGAACTCCACAACCGGTTTCGTGAAGCCGGATTCGACGTCTGGATTTGTTCGGCTTCATTTATTGATGTGATTAAAGGAATTTCCTCGAATCCCCTTTTTGGGTATAATTCCGATGCTTCACACGTAATTGCCATGGAACTGGAACGCGACACAAACGGGAAAATACTCCCTGAATTTCGTAAAGGATATGCTCAGACCCACGGAACCGGCAAAACAGAAGCCATTTTGAAGTTTCTGGCCGGTCCTGACGGAAAATACGGCTACGACCCGATTTTTGTTGCCGGCGACAGCGAGGGGGACCAAAACATGCTTTCCGATTTCGAAGGATTAAAAATCGGGTTGATTTTTAACCGGCTGAACGGCAAAGGCAAACTGCTGGGTGAACTTGCCCAAAAAGCAGCCGACAGCTACCAGAAAGACGGCGCCAAATACCTGTTGCAAGGCCGCGATGAAAATACAGGTACCCTCATCCCCGGGCAGGAAAGTATCCTGTTTGAACAAACAACAGGGAAGAAATTACCATAAAAAGGGATAGTATAAATGAAAAAGGATTCCATCTTTTTGAAGAGATGGAATCCTTTCCTGGCCAGGCGATTAAAATCGCCTTTTTTTATGCGGTTGGAAACCGCATCACCCTTTATTTTTCAGGAATATTTTCGAGTGTGGCCACCAGAAAATCCCAGAATTTCTGAACGGTTGCAACATTGACTTTTTCGTCGGGCGAATGCGGAAAGCGAATGGTAGGACCGAAAGAAATCATATCCCAGTTTGGATATTTTCCGCCCAGAATTCCGCATTCCAGTCCGGCATGAATGGCTTTAATTTCGGGGATTTTCCCGAATTTGTTGTTATAAACCTGCTGCATGGTTTTCAGGATGGGCGACTCCATGTTGGGTTTCCATCCCGGATAAGCGCCCGAGAATTCAACTTCGGCGCCTGCCAGTTCAAACACGGCGCTGATTGCGGAGCCCAACGCAGCTTTGGCCGAATCGACCGAGCTACGCATCAGGAACGAGGCTTTGATGGTTTGTGTTTTTTTATCCGATTTTACAATGGCCAGGTTCGACGATGTTTCCACCAGTCCGGCCATGCTGTCGCTCATGCGGATAACCCCGTTGGGACAGGCAACGATGGCTTTGGTAAGCCGGTACTGTGCCCCTTTGTTCATCACTTCAGCGGGAGTATCGCATTTTTCAACGGTAATTTTAAGGTTTGGCTCTGTAACAGCCAATTCCTTTTTAATAATTTCGGCAAGGGCATTGATTTCATCCATCACTTTTCCGGTGCGGCACTCTTTTACAGCCAGTACGCCAAATGCCTCGCGTGGAATGGCATTCCGGAGGCTGCCGCCGTCAATTTCAGCCAGCCTGACATTGAAAGAACGAATCCGGTCGAGAATACGAAAAAATATTTTCACGGCATTTCCCCTGCCTAACGAAATATCGATTCCCGAGTGGCCGCCTTTCAGCCCGGTTACACTCAATTTCAACCCTTCAGCTTTTGTCGTTACTTTTTTGGTTTTATACTGAAATGTGGCTGATACATCTTCACCGCCGGCACAACCTACATACAGTTCACCTTCGTCTTCCGAATCCATATTAATGAGGATATCACCGTTTAAAACGCCGGCTTTTAATCCTTCGGCGCCGTCCATTCCGGTTTCTTCGGTGGCGGTAAGCAACACTTCCAGCGGCCCGTGCTTGAGCGTTTTCGACGCCAGCACGGCCAGCGCGGCTGAAACTCCAATGCCATTGTCGGCGCCCAGCGTGGTCCCGTTAGCTTTCACCCATTCGCCGTCGATAACGGCTTCAATGGGATCCGTTGTGAAGTCGTGCTTTTTATCGCTGTTTTTCTGCGGAACCATATCGAGGTGTCCCTGGAGAATAACCCCTTTGCGGTTTTCCATTCCCGGTGTGGCCGGTTTGCGGATGATGATATTACCGGCTTCATCTTTCAGTGTTTCCAAACCCAGCTTTTTTCCAAACTGAAATGCCCAGTCCTGAATTTTTTCTTCATGACCGGATGGGCGCGGAATCTGCAGCATTTGATCGAAAACGCCCCAGATTTCTGCCGGTTGTATATTTTTAACTGATGTCATATGAACTATTTTTTGATATTAGGCATTTCAAGACCGTACTGTTTCTGTTTATCCTCAGCTTTCAGCCATAAGGCAAATAAGATGGCAAGCAAACCACAGGCAGCAAAAAGCATCATCGGGATGGTATAATTGTAATGACTAAACTGACCGGCATCATCTAAGACGCGGCAATATTTCTCAAGAACAATTCCGATAAGCAGCGGCATTCCCATTAATCCCCAGTTTTGCACCCAGAAAATAAGAGCATACGCTGTTCCAAGTTGTTTTTCCGGTATAATTTTCGGAACCGATGGCCACATGGCCGAAGGGACCAGCGAAAATGTAATTCCGAGTAAAATAATCAGGATAACAGCCACCACCGAACTGTTAAATGCGGGTACAGAAAAGAAAGAATGTACTACCAGAAGCATAACGGAACCCAGCAACATAATGGAAGCCCCTTTCCCTTTGCGGTCATAGATGTTCCCAAATAACGGGGTAAGAATAATCGTTCCGAAAGGTAACAACGCCGGAATTGATCCGGCAAATTTTGGATCAACGCCATATTTGTTCACCATTAAATCGGCGGCGTAATACAAAAAAGGAAAAAC
>CAZHKI010000033.1:10113-11979 GCA_964533365.1 uncultured Maribellus sp.
CTCCGGAATAAAAAAGGACACACAACATGGCGATAAGCCAAAAACCACGGTTGGTAATGATAAACAATACATCGCGAATCCGGAATGCCTCTTCATCCGACCCGACAGCAGCACTTTTATCTTCCCGGTCCAGTTTTTTATCTTTAAATGTGTACCAGACAAAAGCTAAAAACCCGGCAACCAATAAACCCAAACCAAGCATTACCGGAGCAGAAACATTAGGAATACCGTTTACCCCTAACGCAATTGCCATTGGTGCAGGAACAGCAAGCGCCAGGGCTGTACCCATCCTCGCTGTTGCCATTTCGAGCCCCATGGCCAGCGCCATTTCCTTTCCTTTAAACCATTTGACAATAATCTTCGAAACCGTAATTCCGGCTACTTCCACACCTACGCCAAATATTCCAAATCCCAGCGAACCAATGGCAATTTGTGTTTTAATTCCCAGGATTTCGCCCTCCATCGGAAAAACCTGTGCAACAGCGATGTACTGAAGAACCGTACCGGCCAGCATGGTCAAACTGGCGCCAATTCCGGTAAAACGTACACCCATTTTATCGAGGATAAAACCACCAAAAATGAGCATGAGGAAAAATACATTAAACCAGCCGTAAGCGCTGTTCCATATTCCAAAATCGGCGCTGTTCCAACCCATATATTCCTCAAGCAACGGTTTCAACGGGGAAATTACATAGTTGATGTAATAACCGGTCAGCATGGTAAACGACACCACTGCCAAAGCTCCCCAGCGCGCTGTTTTCGAATCTCTCAGCGTACGTGTAATTTCATTCATATCTTTTATTTTAATATTAAGTTTATTTCTTATTTGCCAAATAAAAGGGCACCCATTTCCGGGCTACCGGATTCAATCAGATTCTACTTCTTTTGTATTTTTTTAATCACTCCGGTTTCAGGATGGATTTCGACAGAAAACTCGCCGTAGAGCAATTCTTCGGGAACCGGGGCCACCACACCAAACTGCGCCAGCGAAATACGTGCCGAGGCGATGGTTTTCATGTCGTAAATAAGCTGAACATTGGCCATGGCAGGAATCCGGTAAAAAACTCCGCTTTCACCGGCTGCCGGATTATCGGACTTAGCAGAAGCAGCATATTTTGTCAGTTGTTTTTTATCCGTATCCACTTTCAGCATCACCGGTTTACCTGATAAATCAGAAGCAGGGACTACGCCATTTTCATCGGAAAGGCGAAAAACGACTTCTCCCTTTTCAGCATTTGATCCGGGAACAAAATCGAAAAGGAATGTTTCACATGTGCTGGTTGTACGGCCAACAAAAAGGCTGAGATAGTCTTTTTCAATTTCACTGAGCTCTTCCAGACTAACCTGGTAGGCATTCCCGTCGGGGTGAAATTCGTCCATCAGACCGGCAACCATTTCAAACCGGGTGGTTCTGCATTTTAAAACACGGGCTGCGGCCTGGGCTGCTTTTTGGTCGGTACTCAAGCGGACAGGCCTGAAGTTTGTAGTCGAATCGCCCGAAAAAAACTGTGGTAAATCGTTTATATTTTCAAAAGAAAATTCATCGGGTTTAATCGGTTTCGACAACAACTGGCTGGTATGAACCGGCTTTATTTCGCCGATGGAGGCACTGGAATTGATACCGGCAAGACAGCCATCGGGCGACAAACTCAGTAAATACGAAACATCGCCCATTGCTTTGAAAACCTGATCGGGATCGGGTTCTGAAAATGTTTCAAACGTGATATTTTCAAACTTCCATTGCACATTTGCCTTTGTTTTGGCATCGGTAATCCCAAGCAGTTGCTCGGCATAAGCAGCATATGGGCCGGGAAAAAATTTTTCTTTTACTGCCTGAACCTGAATACGTAAACCTGTGCGCGGAAG
>CAZHKI010000033.1:11989-12832 GCA_964533365.1 uncultured Maribellus sp.
CAGGGGCTACTGTTCCGTCTTCTTTTTTCTTTCGCTGCCCAAATGCAGGGAGTGCTAAGGTAATTGTCAAAATTAAAACCAATAATCGCATAAATTTCATTTTTAATTCATGTCCTAAAAATAGAGAATTTAATCTGCCTGACAAGAAAAAATCAAAAATGGTTCGGGGTTCTGGTAAATTTGAAAGTTCGGATTTCATTCGCAGGAACTATTTTCATAACCGGATTCATCGCAGTGAACAACACTCCTGAAAAGCTTTTCCCATAAAATCGATGATATCGCCGGCCACTAGCGAAAATTCTGACTTTTCACGGGCAGCCAAATCGCCGGACAAACCATGCAGAAATACTCCGGCCAAAGCTGCATTTATGGATGAAAATCCCTGGGCAAGCAATCCCAGGATAATCCCGGTAAGCACATCGCCGCTGCCGGCAGTGGCCATTCCCGGATTTCCAGATGAATTAAAGTAAAGCTCGCCGCCGGGAGTTGCAACGGTGGTGTAAGCACCCTTCAACACAACGACAACCTTGAAGTGCCGTGCAAACTGAATTTGTTTTTGCACCCGTTCATAAGAATTTTCTGATTCACCTACTAATCGTATGAATTCGCCGGGATGGGGGGTCAGGATGGAATCGACAGGCAGATTTTCCAGCCATTGAGGATTTTCGGCCAGTATGTTCAGTGCGTCGGCATCGAGCACCAGCGGTTTTTCCGATTGTTCGATCAACTGAAACAGCGCCCGCCGGGTGTTGGTTTTCCGATCAATTCCTGGACCGGCGCCCACTGCTGAGAACGGCATTAATCCGGGAAATTCAGTAAAAATCGAATCATGCTGATCCACGT
>CAZHKI010000033.1:12842-14935 GCA_964533365.1 uncultured Maribellus sp.
TGGCTTCGGGCACAGCCGTTTGAATAATGGAATAACCCAGCCGCGGCACATGCGACGTCAGTAACCCAACACCCGAACGCAGGCAGGCTTTCGATGCCAGCACGGCCGCGCCCATTTTCCCAAAACTGCCGGCAATCAGCAGTGCATGTCCAAATGTTCCCTTGTGCGCAAACTTAGATCGGGGTGAAATCATTCTGCTGATCTCTTCTTTTTGAACAAAATAAAATCCGGAATCAGTTTTTTCGATACCCTGCGGATGAAGGCCAATGGGCAAAACCTCCCATTTGCCGGTATATCGTTCGTTTTCGGCAAATAGAAAACTGATTTTGGGAAACTGAAAAGTTAACGTATAGTCGGCCTGAATAATATATTCTGCAATATTGCCGGAATTGTCCTCACCCATCAGTCCGCTGGGAATATCGATGGCGATCACGGTATTTTCAAGTTGATTGATTCGCCTGACAATTGTAGCCGGCAGGCCGTCGAGCGGTCGGGTAAGCCCCGAGCCGAACAACCCGTCCAGAATAATATCGCCGGGACTGATTTCAGGGAATCCGGCAGTGTTGCTTATCTTATACAACTTCACTTTCCCCTGTTCGACCAGTCGCCGCCAGTTGATGGCCGGCGAACCATTCAGTTCTTTCCCTGAATCGAGAAGATAAATCTCGCACCGGTAATCCAAATCAGCAAGTTGACGGGCGATAGCCAGGGCATCGCCGCCGTTGTTTCCGGGGCCGGCAAAAAACACCATTTTCTGTTCGGTTGAAAAACGCTTAACGGCCCAGCCCGTAATTTGCATGGCTGCCCGCTCCATCAAATTGATGTCGGAAACCGGTTCATTTTCGATGGTAAACCGGTCAATTTCGGCAATTTGTTTCGTTGTAAATAATTTCATTAAAAAATGTTTGGAGTAAAATTACAAAAATTTAGTTCCCCGGTTAATCCTGAAGCTTATGAAAGAAAAGTATTTCCATCCCAAAAAGCGGAACTATTCCCGTCTGAAAAACGGGAACCTGACCTTTGTCAAGTTGGTGAACTGCAAAAGATTTTTATATTTGTCAACCACTGATTTTATGTAATAATTATAACAAATAAAATAACAATTTATGTTTAAAAATCATCCTAAAGGTTTACTGGTGGCCTTCTTCTCGAACATGGGAGAACGCTTTGGTTTTTATACCATGATGGCCATTCTGGTATTGTTTTTACAGGCAAAATATGGCCTGACTGAAGCCCAGGCGGGCGGTTACTACAGTTGGTTTTATTTTGGTATTTATGCCCTGGCCCTGATTGGCGGAATTATCGCTGACAGTACGCGCAAGTACAAATTTGTTATCCTGCTGGGAATTGTCGTCATGTTCGGCGGTTACCTGATTATGGCTATTCCTGGGAATCCCCTGGCCATCACCCTGATTGGGCTGTTTACCATTGCGTTTGGGAACGGGCTGTTTAAGGGTAACCTTCAGGCTGTGGTTGGCCAGATGTACGACGACCCAAAATATTCGAAAGTGCGAGACACGGGATATATGATTTTCTATATGGGTATCAATGTGGGTGCGTTTTTTGCCCCGTTTGTTGCCAACGGAATCCGTAACTGGTATCTGAAAATCCAGGGATTTGCCCACGACGGCAGTTTGCCTGCCATTTGCCATGCTTACAATAACGGCACCCTCGAGAATTCGGACAACCTGCAAATGTTAGCCAACCAGGTTTCAGGGACTACGGTTACCGATTTAGGCGCTTTTGCCAATCAGTACCTCGATGTTTTTGCGAAAGGATATAACTATGCTTTTGGGATTGCAGCCGGTGCCATGGTTATTTCCATGCTGGTGTATATCTTTTTCAACAAACTTCTTCCCAAAGTATCGAAAGCGCCGGCCGACCCGTCGAAACCAAAGGCATCGGCCAATATTTTCAGTTTTCTGGTTGGAGCCGGCTTAATGGTAACCACTTCGGTAATTTTCTGGCTGGCCATGGATGATGTTGCACTGGGCGCCGCAGTGGGTTTATTCGTTGGATTTGTTGCCATCATGCTCCAGATTTCAACGAAAGAAGAACGTCCACGGATTTCGTCACTCATTCTCGTATTTTTT
>CAZHKI010000034.1:0-14865 GCA_964533365.1 uncultured Maribellus sp.
ATCGCCTGGAAACATGGCACAGGCAAACATAAAGTCCTGCCAAACCAGAATCCCGGCCTCGTCGCACAGATTGTAAAAAATATCTTCTTCGTAAACGCCGCCACCCCAGATTCTGAGCATATTGTTGTTCGAGATTCTGGCGGTTTCAACCACTTTGCGGTAGTTTTCTTCGGTTACGCGTGGCAGAAAAACATCGTTTGGAATATAGTTGGCGCCTTTCATAAAAACCGGGTGTCCATTCAGTTTAAAATAGAATGAAGTTCCGTGTTCGTCTTTTTCGCGAACCAGTTCAAGGGTTCGGATTCCGATTCTGGTTTCTGACGTTGTCGTCCGGTTATTTATGCTCAGTTTTCCGGTGAGGTTGTAAAGGTTTTGTTCACCCAAACCGTTGGTCCACCACAGTTTTGGGTAGGCAATTTCAAAATTAATGTTGTATTTATTAACTCCCTTTTTCAAATCAACTGTTGCAGTGGCTAAAATGGTACTGTCGTTTGAAACAGATAAATTTGCATTTCCATCATTCAATGATTCAATTTCGAAAATGGCGCTGAAAGTAGCTTTTTCTTCTGATACTTCATGTTGAATAATATGCAGGTTTTCGATGGATGCTTCGTCCCAGGCATTTAGAAATACCGGGCGCCAGATACCACTGGTAACCAGGCGCGGTCCCCAGTCCCAGCCAAAATGATAACCAGCTTTCCGGGTATAAATGCTTACTTTTTTGCCATCTTCAACCTGTCCCAGTTCTGCCAGATCATTATCCGAAACCGGAATGACAAAACCTTGTGCATCGTATTTTTTTAATCCTTCGGTAATGGGTGAACGAAAAGCGATGAGCAGTTCGTTTTCGCCATCTTTTAAGGTCTCTTTTACTTCGGTTTTCCATTCGCGGAACATATTGTCGGCTGACAGCAGTTTTTTTCCATTCAGAAAAATATCAGCATACGTGTCGAGCCCCTTCAATTCGAGTTCAATTCTGTCGCGGTCCAAAATGGCGTCATCAACCGAAAATGTGGTTTTGTATTCCCAGTTTGCTTTGTCGATCCACTGCAAATTGAGTTCATTTAAGCGGTAAAAAGGGTCTTCGATTTTTCCGTTGGCAAGAAGGTCGGTATGGACTGTGCCGGGGACTGTGGCCGGCAGCCATTCGTTTTCGCCTGCCTGGCGGAATGTCCAGTTACCGTTGATTTCCAATTTCGTCATGAGTTCCGGATTTTGTGGACTACAGCCAAACATGATTATCAGAATTATGGAGAGAAATATGAATGCGTTCTTTGATTTCATTTTTTTTGATTTGAAAATGTACTCCTGGCAATCAATATTTTAATGATGAATGGCAGGAGTGGATGAAAAACACTCCTGCCCAAAAGATTTGTTTAAACTTTTTACTGAATGGTAAGTTCGAGGTTAAATTCTTTTAATCCTTCTGCTTTTGCTTTCAGGTTGATTTTGCCTTTTTGTCCGGTTGGTCGTACAATGACCAGGCAACGGCCATGCCATGTTTTTTTCACGGGCTGCTGAAAGCTCGACATTTCAGCAGGATTTCCATTACCAACGCCGGCAATTTCACCCACCCCGCTGATTTCGAAATTCACCGGGATGTCACTGGCATGGGGGATAAGATTACCTTCAACATCGGTAATTTCGGCCATAACATAAGAAAGATCGTTTCTGTCGGCCTGAATGGTGGTGCGGTCGGCAACCAGCCGGACAGCTGCCGGTTTTTCCAAGGTTTTGATGGTATCGGCGCCGGTTTCAATGCCGTTGTTATAACTGTGGGCGATCAAAACTCCCGGTTCGTATGGGACTTCAAAGGCAGCAGTGATGGATGTGTCGCCGTTGACAGCCTGTTCGCCGATGATTTTTCCGTTCAGTTCCAGTTTTACCTGCGGGCTGCGGGTGTAAACATGTACCAGGATTTTCTTTCCTTCGTGGCCTTCCCAGTTCCAGCTTTTCAGTTCGTCGGGCCAGCCCCACGGACTCACATTCTCTTTCATGCCCGGTGCAATGGGGACATGTACCAGCATCTCGATTTCACTTTTTCGCCACACAACCTGTTGATGGTAATACCTCGGTTTGATGTTGCCAATCAGATCGATGTCGCCCTGGAAGTTGTTGAAGACAGGCCACGAGTCACGCGAGAAGAAACCGCCGCCCGGCATTCCCCGCCTTTGTTCCGGAACATCGTGTACAATCCGCGATAATCCTACGCCAGCTTCACCCAGGTAATCCATTACCACCCAGGCAAAATTACCAATTACATAAGGATATTCTTCCACTGTTTTCCAGTTTTCCAGCGAATAAAGCGGCATGAATTCTGTGGCCACCATCACCCGTTCCGGGTATTTTTCGTGATCTTCGGTGTATCGGTTGTACATGTAGTTGTAGCCTACCACATCGAGCAGGGCGTGATGGGGCGCGGAGTCGTGCCATCGGCTTTTTTCGCCCCTGCGTGCCGAGAAATCGTTAAACCCTTCGGTTACCGCCCGGGTGTTGTCAAGCTGGCGGACAGCTTCCGTCAGGTTGGTGGCAATTCGTAACCCGGCAGTGTCCAGCGCTTCGTGAATTTCATTTCCAATGCTCCACATGATGATCGAGGGGTGGTTTCGATCGCGGGTGATCATCCGTTCCAAATCGTTTTGCCACCATTCTTTGAAAAACCGGGAGTAGTCTTCTTCCGAAACTTTAGGATGTTCCCAGTTGTCGAATATCTCGTTGATTACGAGGATTCCCAGCCGGTCGCAAACATCGAGCAGGTAGGGCGATGGTGGATTGTGGCTGCAGCGGATGGCGTTGTAGCCGTAGTTCTTAAACAGCTCAATTTTGCGTTCTTCTGCCCGGTCGATGGCTTTGGCACCCAGCGGCCCGTTGTCGTGGTGAAAACAACCTCCAACCAGTTTCAGCGGTTTCCCGTTCAGCAAAAATCCTTTCTCAGCGTTGAATTCAATGGAGCGGATCCCAAATCGGGTATCGAAAACATCCACTGGTTGATTATTTCTGTAGATGGTCACCCTGGCTGTATAGAGATTGGGTTCTTCAACCGACCAGAGTGCAGGAGCATTAACCGTTATGGTTTGTTCTGTTTTTTTCTTTTCTCCTGGTAAAATTTCCGTGGTATTTTCAGAGGTGGCAACCACTTTGCCCGTCGGGTCGATGATTTGAAGATGAACTTTTGCCGGAGCGGTTTCTTTGCCAGCGTTCACAATTTCCGATGAAATGTTTACCTCAGCCGATTCATTGCTGACTACAGGAGTTTTAACAAAAACACCCCACATTGCGGTGTGAACGGGATTGACCAGTGTGAGCCAGGTGTGCCGGTAAATGCCTGACCCAGAATACCATCGGGCATTGGCGCCTTCGTTTTTTACCTGAACGGCAACCACATTGGGCTGGCCGGCCGGATTCAGATAAGGCGTAATATCAAAATAAAAAGAAGTGTAACCATACGGGTGGTTCCCGAGATATTTGCCGTTGACCCAGACGTCGGGATTCATATACACTCCGTCGAAATTCAGGTAGGCTGTTTTTCCCTTATGTGATTTATTAACAGTGAAGGTTTTCCGGTACCAGGCTGTTCCACCTATGGTGTAGCCTGTCCGCATTTTCCCTTCGGATGCTTTTGTGAATGGGCCGATCACGCTGTCCGACTGATTGGGCAAATCTTCGATGCTCCAGTCATGGGGAAGATCAATCGATCGCCAGCCTGAATCATCGAAATCTGGCTTTTCAGCGCCTTGCGGGTTGTCTTTTATAAAAAGCCAGCCTTCGTCGAACGATACCGTCCGGGAATTTGGTTTGGGATTTCTTTTTTCGCAACTTGTGGCCAGAAACAAGAATAAAAGGCACAGCAGAATGAGGAAAGAATCTGATTTTTTCATATTCGTTTAAGTTGTTAGGTTTATCACGATTAATTTACTTTTTTTTGTGTTTCTGTAATCCCCAAAAAATTGTACTCAAAAAAATACAGGATTGGAGAAGAAATTCGTTTATAAATTCTTTTCGAGGATTTGGCAAGCGGTTTTGATGAACACCGGGCAGCGGTTTTGGAAAATCCCGGCTTCTGCGGCTGCCTGGCTTCCTTCGGGTGTGGAAATATCGAAACCGGTGAGTTTTTTGCAAATCAGGCTGCCATGTTCTTTTACAAATTCTTCGTTGAACTGGCGAATCAGCATTTTTGTATTCGCCTTTTCTTCGGGATTCGAAGCTGAATGCCCGTGTTTTAAACCAATGACCATGTAAGCGCCGGTAACCGCGCCACAGGTTTCGGCACAGGCCATTCCGCTGCCAAAACCGCTGGCAATTTTTAATGCCGTTTTTTCGGCGATTCCCAGTTCGGGTGCAAAAAGGCTGAATACAGTTTGTGCGCAGTTGAATTTTGAAAATTGCTCGTCAACAAGCTCCGGTTTTGATTTCATAAATAAGGCCTTTGATTTCTGCTGGTGAATTTACAACTTAGGTTTGAGAACAAAAAGCAAGGTTTTCATCAAATCGCATTTTTATATAAAAAAGAAACCCGGAGCCGAATCCCCGGGTTTGTATTTCATTCAAAATTTTACATTTTAATTTCTCCCCTGTGGGGAGATGGAGAGGGGCTTCTATTCTCCTCTCACCGCTGCAATCCCCGGAAGTACTTTCCCTTCAAGTGTTTCTAACATGGCGCCACCAGCCGTTGAGATGTACGAAACGCCGTCGGCGA
This sequence comes from uncultured Maribellus sp., assembly GCA_964533365.1. Taxonomy (GTDB): domain Bacteria; phylum Bacteroidota; class Bacteroidia; order Bacteroidales; family Prolixibacteraceae; genus Draconibacterium. Next base: position 4,697 of record CAZHKI010000034.1, read on the forward strand.
TGCCGAATTTGTTAACGGCTGCAACCGAGTCGCCACCGCCTACCAGCGAGAAAGCGCCTTTTTTGGTAGCTTCAACCACAGCGTCGCCAATGGCTTTTGTACCGGCAGGGCCGTTCCAAAGGATGGTTTTCGAGTTGCCAATCACTTCCTTGAACGTATCGATGGTTTCAGGGCCTACATCCAAACCCATCCAGCCGTCTTTGATGTTGCCGGCCGGGCAGATTTCGGTGTTGGCATCGTTGGCAAATTTGTCGGCTGCCACACAGTCGGAGGCAATAACCAGGTTGACGCCTTTTTCCTTTGCTTTTTCAATAATTGTTTTGGCCAGGTCAAGGTAATCGTCTTCACACAGCGAAGAGCCAATGTTTCCGCCCATGGCTTTTACGAAAGTGAAAATCATACCGCCGCCAATAATCAGGTTATCCACCTTGCTGAGCATGTTTTCGATGATGGTAATTTTGGTCGAAACTTTAGCTCCGCCCATGATGGCAGTCATCGGGCGAACCGGTTTAGCCACCACTTTGTCGAGGCTTTCCACTTCGCTTTCAACCAGGTAACCAAACATTTTGTCGTTAGGGAAGAATTTTGCTATTACCGCTGTTGAAGCGTGAGCTCGGTGAGCAGTTCCGAAAGCATCGTTTACCCAGCAGTCGCCCAGTTTTGCCAGTTCGCCGGCAAAACCTTCATCGCCTTTTTCTTCTTCCTTGTGGAAACGAAGGTTTTCGAGCAGCAATACTTCGCCTGGTTTCAGTGCGGCAGCCATTGCATTAACCTCGTCGCCAATACAATCGGGGGCAAGTTTTACCTCGCAACCCAATAAATCAGCTAAATGTTTGTGCAGATGTTTCATCGAAAATTTATCTTCCGGGCCACTTTTCGGGCGGCCAAAGTGTGACATGATAACGGGCGAACCTCCGGCTTCAATTACTTTTTTAATAGTTGGCACGGCGGCAGTCATGCGGGTGTCGTCGGTAATTTCGAAATTTTCGTTCAGCGGCACGTTGAAGTCAACGCGGATCAATGCTTTTTTCCCTTTAAAGTTGTAGTTGTTAATTGTTTGCATTTTATCGTTTTTTATGAGTTTCAGAAAATTAATCAAAGATAAAAAATAAATTCTGACACAAACTCATGGATTTTTAGGCTGTGCTGAATTTAATGTTGCGGTAACTTCTGATTTCCGGCAGAAAGCGCTATTTTTGGGGCATGTTTTTTCATGAAATTATTGGTCAGGATGAAGTAAAAAAGCGGTTAATCCGTTCGGTTCAGGAAGAACGGGTAAGCCACGCGCAACTGTTTGCCGGCCCCGAGGGCACAGGGAAACTGGGTTTGGCGTTGGCTTATGCCCAATACATTTCGTGCAGCAACCGTACTGCAACCGATTCGTGCGGAACCTGCCCATCGTGCCACAAGTACCAAAAACTGGCCCACCCCGATTTGCATTTTGTTTTCCCGGTTTTCAATTCGCCAAAATTTAAAAATCCGGTCAGCGACGATTTCATAAAAGAGTGGCGCGAAATGGTATTGAAAAATCATTATTTCAACCTTGGGCAGTGGCTCACGTTTATCGATGCCGGCAATGCGCAGGGGTTGATTTATGAACGGGAAAGCGATTCAATTTACCGAAAGTTAAACCTGAAATCGTTCGAGGCAGAATTTAAGGTGATGATCATCTGGTTGCCCGAAAAAATGCACCTCAGTTGCTCCAACAAATTACTGAAACTAATTGAGGAACCACCCAGTAAAACCCTGTTCCTGCTGGTTTCAGAAAGTGAAGAATCCATTATTTCAACCATCCGGTCGAGGGCGCAACTGATAAAAGTTCCATACATCGACAATGCATCGATGAAAAATGCCTTACTGAAAATGGATGGAATTGACCCGGCATTGGCTGACGATGCCGTTCATCTTTCAAACGGAAGTTTTATCCGTGCAATGGAATTCCTGAATCCGGGCGAGGACGAACCCTTTTTCTTTAACAAATTTCAGGAAATGATGCGGCTGGCTTATTCACGGCAGGTGCTGCAACTGGTTGAATGGGCTGAAGAAATGGCCCAGATTGGCCGCGACAAACAAAAAGCCTATTTCAGTTTTGCTCTCCGACTTGTTCGTGAATATTTTGTGATGAACCTGAAAAGAAATGACCTGGTTTATCTGAAAAAGGAAGAAAAGGAATGGGGCATGCGGTTTGCTCCCTTCATCAACGAACGAAATATTATACCGCTTGCCCGTGAACTGGAACTAGGCATTCAGCACATTTCAATGAACGGAAACCCACGGATCATCTTTCTCGATACCGCGCTGCGCATGGTCCGGCTTATCAAGCGTTGATTCGGTTTCACCGGATTGGATTTGACACTGATTTTCCATCAATTTTGTTTAAAATGAACCCGATACATTTTCGGAATGGTATTAATCATTATTTTTGCCGGGTGACACCACTATTTTTTGTTTTGTAAACAAAAAGTGCAGTGTCGCTTTGAATGGATAAATATGGAAAATATTGATACGATAGAAAGAGGTATTTGTGGATCGGCGCAAGGATGTTGCGAGAAGATGCACGTTACCGACTGGTTAAAAGATATTAAAATGGTTGGACAGCCGGATGATATTATAGAAGTCCGGTTCAAAAATACACGCAAGGATTATTTTCGGAATGTCAACAACCTGAAGCTGAATGTGGGCGATTTGGTAGCCGTGGAAGCCAGTCCCGGCCACGACATCGGCATTGTTACCCTGATGGGCGAGCTGGTGAAAGAGCAGATGAAAAAGCATAAGGCCAACCTGGTTAACGGCGAATTCAAAAAAGTGTACCGCAAAGCCAAGCAGGTCGATATCGACAAATGGAAAGAAGCCATTTCGCTCGAACACCAGACCATGATCCGCTCGCGCCAGATCACGGCTGAACTCCGGCTGAACATGAAAATTGGCGACGTGGAATACCAGGGCGACCGTACCAAAGCCATCTTTTATTACATCGCCGACGAGCGGGTCGATTTTCGCCAACTGATTAAAGTGCTGGCCGAAACATTCCACATCCGCGTGGAAATGAAACAAATCGGGGCACGGCAGGAAGCTGGCCGAATTGGAGGAATCGGCCCTTGCGGGCGTGAACTTTGCTGCGCCACCTGGATGAACAACTTTGTGTCGGTTACAACCAATTCAGCCCGCTATCAGGATATTTCACTCAACCCGCAAAAACTGGCCGGGCAATGCGGAAAGTTGAAATGCTGTCTCAATTTCGAATTGGATTCCTACCTCGATGCACAAAAAGATTTTCCGCCCACCAACATCCCGCTTGAAACCGAAAAGGGAACCTATTTTTTTCTGAAAGCTGATATTTTCAGCCGGAAATACTGGTACACCATGCGGGGCGATTCGCCTTCGGGATTGATTGAAGTCCCCGTCGATCGCGTGAAAAAAATCCTTCAGTTGAACCGTTCGGGGAAAAGACCGGAAAAACTGATAACAGAAGAGAAAGAAGTCCAGAAGAACCAGTCTGAAATTTTTCACAACATGGTTGGACAGGAAGATGTCAACCGTTTCGACCGGAAGAAAAACCAACCCAGGAAAAAGAAACGGCACCAGGGCAGAAATATTAACCGTAATCCGCGCCCCTGATGGTAAAGATGGTGATACCGTTTTTTGTAGCCGCGATAATGTTGGTTTTTATCTCATCGTGTGATAGCACCCGCGTTTACGAAGAATATCATTCCATTCCGGAACCGGGATGGCACAAAGATTCGGTGTCGGTTTTCGAGGTGTTGATCACCGACACCCTTCAAAATCATAATCTGCTCGTGAATGTCAGGAACAGTATCTCATACAAGTACAGTAACCTTTGGTTGTTTATCGAAATTGAACAGCCCGGCGGAACATTCGCAAAAGATACCTTTGAACTGTCGCTGGCCGATCCCATGGGAAAATGGCTGGGCGAAGGTTTTGGCGGGCTGAAAACCCGGCAGGTGGTTTACCGCCGCAATGTCTATTTTCCCCGCCGCGGGACTTACAGGATTCAGATCAGGCAAGGTATGCGCGAAGAAATTCTCAAAGGAATCAACGACATCGGTTTTAGGGTGGAAAAAATTCATTAAACGTGGGAAAAAATAAACTGGCCAAATTTAAGGAAATGGAAACCTTTGAACATGTGGTTCAGGTTCCGTTTCACACCATTCACGACAGCGAATTTCAGTTCAGGGGAAAATGGGCCGGGATGTTTTTCCGGAACCAAAATCCGGTTGTGCTCGAACTGGGTTGCGGCAAAGGCGAATACACGGTTGAACTGGCTGAAAAGAATCCGCAGGTGAATTTTGTCGGCGTCGATATCAAAGGCGCCCGGCTCTGGAAAGGCGCCAAAATGGTGGCCGAAAATGGATTGAAAAACGCCGCTTTCCTCCGCACCAACATCGAAATGATTTCCCGTTTTTTTGGCCCTGCCGAAGTCGATGAAATCTGGCTTACCTTTCCCGACCCGCAGATGAAAAAAACAAAAAAACGGCTCACATCAACCAGCTTCCTTTCCGAATACCGAAAATTTCTGAAGCCCGGAGGGATTGTCCACCTGAAAACCGACAGCAATTTCCAGTTTACCTACACCAGTACGCTGGCCCACCTTAATCAGTTCGAAATATTAGCCGAAACCTGTGATCTTTATCAATCGGACATTCTGAACGAAACGTTGCAGATTAAAACGTTTTACGAAAAACAGTGGTTAAGCCGCGGGATTACCATTAAATACATCGCTTTTCGTCTGCACACAAACGACATGACTGAACCCGAAATTGAAATTGAAAAAGACGAATACCGCAGTTTTGGGCGCAGTGCAAGAGATTTGTAAATGAGTAGTGAGTAGTTAGTATTTAGTAGTGAGTAATGAGTGAAAAAACTGATATTCAGTTGAGATGATGCTTTCTGTGTCGTTGTTGAATTTCAATTTTACTGATACGCTTTACGAATACTTTTTTTGAATAAATGAGCGATTTTTTTAGTCAGGTTTACGAAGTGGTCCGGCAGGTTCCGCCGGGGCGGGTTACTACCTACGGCGCCATAGCAGCATATCTTGGGTCGCCAGGGGCCGCGCGGATGGTGGGCTGGGCAATGAATGCCTCGCACACCCATCCTGAATTTGTACCGGCGCACCGCGTGGTAAACCGCACCGGGCTGCTCACCGGCAAACATCATTTCGATACGCCCAATGCCATGAAAGAACTCCTCGAAAACGAAGGAGTTAAATTCGACGGCGACCAAATCACCAACTTCAACAAACATTTTTGGGATCCGGCGAAAGAGCTGGAAAGCTGAGCCCCGGATTGGCCGGTGCATATTTTTTAGTTGCTTCAGAAAAAAAGGAAAAGTCTTATAAAAAATCAACCACCCCGTTTCATTTCCGTTATATTCGTAGTTTTGTAATATTTAAAAAAAAGATATGGCCGATATACCAAGAAAATTAATAGTACCCAAGAATGTGACCGATGCGTTACGGGGTGTTTTTTATCCGGGAAGCAGCGAAGATGTGGTTTCGCTCGATATGGTTCAGAAAATTCGTATTGCCGGGCAGCGGGTCAGTTTTTCGCTGGTGTTCCAGCGTAGCGACGACCCAAATATTGAACCATTGGTTGTGGAATGTGAAAAAGCCATCAAAGCATACCTGGGTCAGGAAGTGGAAATTGAGGACAATATTGCTGTAAAATTTCTGCACGACATGGAGCGGCCGGTATTGCCGCAGGTAAAAAATATAATTGCTGTTGCTTCGGGCAAAGGCGGCGTGGGCAAATCAACCGTGGCGGTGAACCTTGCCGTGGCGCTGGCCAACACCGGCGCGAAAGTGGGATTGATCGACGCCGATATTTTCGGGCCGTCCATCCCCAAAATGTTTGGCGCTGAAGGCCTCCGTCCTTCCGGCGAATTGATCGATGGCCGCGAAATGATTACACCGGTTGTAAAATTCGGTGTGAAATTCCTGTCCATCGGGTTTTTTGTTGATACCGAAAGCGCCATCATCTGGCGTGGCCCCATGGCTTCGAACGCGCTCAAGCAACTGATTTCGGAAGGAAACTGGGGCGAACTTGACTACCTGCTGATTGATTTGCCACCTGGAACCAGCGACATTCACCTTACTTTGGTCCAGTCGGTGCCGGTAACCGGCGCTGTGATTGTAACCACTCCGCAGGATGTGGCGCTGGCCGATGTTATCCGCGGAACCAGCATGTTTCAAAGTAAATCCATTGATGTGCCTGTGATTGGGCTCATTGAAAATATGGCATGGTTTACCCCGGCCGAACTTCCTGATAATAAATATTATATTTTTGGGAAAGACGGCGGAAAAATGTTGGCCGAAAAACTGGGGCTGGTCCTTTTGGGGCAAATCCCCATTGTACAAAGTATCCGCGAAGGCGGCGACAACGGAACACCGGTAGCCGCCGATATTCATTCCGTAACGGGATTGGCTTTTGCCGATGTGGCCAAAAATGTAATGCAGCAGGTACACGTTCGGAACATCATGAAAGCGCCTACCAAAAAAGTAAAAATTACCCGAAAATAAGGAATAACAAAAAGTTATACGAATAAAAACCTGATGGTTTGTTTAATCATCGCGGCGGCATGGAACAGCATAAAAAAGTATTATTTTTGTGGCTTTTGAAAATTATGGAAAATCGATGCTTTGCAAACAATATTCAGTGAAAAATAAAGTTTATTCTAAAGCCTTAAAAATTTCTGTTTGAAAAACCTGATATTACATACTGTCGGAATATTTTTTATTGTCTCGTTTCTAGGCGGTTGCACTACCGAAAAGAACACGCGCGCTTCGCGGGCATATCACAACATTACTTCGCAGTATAATGTATATTTTAACGGATACGAAAGTGTAAAACAGGGGCTCGAAAATATTGAAAAGAATATTGAAGACGATTACACCCGCATTCTTCCTGTTTACAAGGAAAGCAATCCTTCGGCAGCAGGTATGGTGAAATCGGACATGGACAATGCCGTTATCAAGGCATTCAAGCTCATCGAACTGCATTCCATTACCAAAAAGCCAAAACGGAAACGGGTGCGTACCCGAAAATATCAGGAATTTGCCAGTAAGGAAGAATTCAACAAATGGATTGACGACAGCTATGTTCTCATGGGCAGGGCATACTATTACCAGCATAATTTTGTTGCTGCCATTAATAACTTTTCCTATGTTGTCAGGAAATATCCCGACGAAGAAACCAAGTACGAATCGTACGTGTGGCTTATCCGCAGTTATTCGGAACTGGAACGCTTTGTTGAAGCTTCGGAAGTGATCCAGGCGGTTCAGAACGATACGCAATTTCCTAAAAAGCTGGAAAAAGAACTGGCTGTGGCAACAGCCAATTATTACATGAAACAGCACGAATACGAAGAAGCCATTAAATTTCTGAATATAGCCATTTCAAAAACTTTCTGGAAACAAAAAAAGGCAAGGCTGCAATACATTGTTGCCCAACTATACCAGGAAACAGGACAGGTGGAAAAAGCTTCGGAAGCTTTTACGGCAGTAACACGGATGAATCCCGATTATAAAATGGCTTTTAACGCCATGATCAATGCCGCTGGTGTTTTTTCGGGTGAAGGCGATACAGAAAAGCTGAAAAAAGAGCTCACCAAAATGCTGCGCGACAAAAAGAATGTAGAGTTTAAAGATCAGATATATTATGCCTTGGGCAATCTGGATTTAAAAACAAACAACCGGGTAAGCGCAAAGGAAAATTTCCGGAATTCAGTATCCAGCAGTTTCCAGAATCAGTATCAGCGGGCGCTTTCGGCTGTTACGCTGGGCGATCTCTATTTCGACGATTTGAATTATGAAAATGCGCAGGCCTATTACGACAGCGCCATGATTATCATCGACGAAACCTATCCCAACTACACAGCGCTTTCAGCAAAATATAAAACGTTAAGCAATCTTGTTGAAAATTTAATGACGGTTGTCCGTGAAGACAGCCTGCAGAAAATTGCCCTGATGCCCGATAACACCCGGGATGCCCTCATTAACAAAATGATTGCTGATGAACAGGAGCGGCGCAGGAACCAGGAAAACCTGGCCTTGCAGGATCAGCGCGACATGGGATATTACCGCTCGAACCGCTACCGCATGGGAATGGGCAGCGATCAAACCGGCGCTGGCTGGTATTTTTATAACCCGCAAACCGTTTCATACGGGAGAGTGACTTTCCAGCAACAGTGGGGAAAACGTACCCTTGAAGACGACTGGAGGAGATCAAGTAAAACCTCTTCATCCATGGAGGAAATGGCCGAAATGGATGAACAGGCCGATTCCTCAAAAATGGTTATCCGCGAAGTTGACCCCCTGAAAAAGGAATTTTATACCCAATATCTTCCGCTGACCGATTCGATGATGCAGCTTTCGCACGAAAAAATCAGGGATGCACTTTATAACTCCGGAAAAATCTTTAAATCGGAATACAATAACTACCCGCGTTCAGCCGAATCGTTTGAGGAATTAAACAGGCGGTATCCCCAAAATATTTACCTGCTCTCAGCTTATTTCGATTTATACGATTTGTATGAACTGATGGGCGACAAACAAAAATCAGGTTACTACCGGGACCTGATCATTCGCATGTTCCCCGAAAGCAATTATGCACAGTATCTCATCAATCCCAATTATTTTGTTGAAATGGCTGCCCGGCTCGACACCCTCAACCGCTATTATCAGGAAGCTTACCAGCATTACCGCTCGGGACGATACCGGAATGTTATCCCGATGGTGGCTACCATGAAAAATTTGGAACCCGACAGTTCGATGCTTTCGAAAATCGATTTTATGGGGACCATTTCACAGGGAACCCAGTCCGATGTTCATCAGTTTGAACAGCTTTTAAAAGGTTATATTGGAAACTATCCGGAAGCCGAACCCACTTCATTGGCCAATGAAATCCTCAAGTTAATCCAGGACAGCACCCTGGCCGATTATCAGAAACTGGTGGAAATGGGTTATATCAACGAAGAGATTCAAAACGCGGAATTGCTGACCGACAGTGCACGGATGAACGACGAATTTGGCGGAAGGTTTACCTACGACGAAGATTTGCTCCATTACTTTGTGATAGCTTACCCGCGTAATGCTAAAATCGATTTAAACCGGCTGAAGTTTGATATTGCCAACTATAACATTGACCATTATACCCGAATTGACTTCGACATTGAGACCGAAAATCTAGACGCGAACACAGCATTTTTATTGGTAAGGGCGCTCGAAAACAAGGAAAACGCATTGATTTACCACCGGGCCATCATTCGCCGGGCCAGTGTTTTTGGGGCATTGAAAGATGTTGAATATGTTAACTTTGTCGCTTCGTCAACCAATTACCGGCAAATTATGACTGAAAAATCAATTGCCGATTATCTGAAGTTTTTTGTCAAAAATTATAGTCGTTTTATTGGTTCCGATTTCAGTGATGAAGATTCCGGCGTTTCGCCCGAAGAACTGATGGCAAGGGCAAAACAGGAGGAAGCGGCACTGCGCGAACGGGGAAATTTTGTGGTGGTCAACACCGGAACCGGCTCCGGTTCATTATTTAATACAAACATTGATACCACCCAGAATTTTGTGCTGGCAGTGAAAGAACCGGCCTCGTCAATTCGTCAGGTAATGGGCGGTTTTGCCCAGTTCAACCGGAATGAATTCAGGGTGTGGAACCTTTCGCCACAATTAAAATCGGCTTCCGGTTATCAATTGCTGGTTATCAGCGGGATTCCTTCACTGAACGAGGCCATGTCGTATTTCCGAAAAGTTGTGGTAACCCGCAGTTTGTTTGAACCGCTCGGACAGGCATCGTACCGTAATTTCCTGGTTACCGGCGAAAACCTTCAGAAAATTATTGAAGGGAACAAGGTCGATGAATACCTGGATTTCTTCCGCAGCAATTATATTCAGCGCAGTCAGGAACAAGCTCCTTCAGGAAGCGCTGCGGTAAATACAGCTCCTGTTCAGGCACAGGTTGTTCAACCCCCGGTAGCAGAACCCACTCAGTCCGATACAGCGAAAACACCTGCCGTGTATAGCGATAACGTTGACGGGCCGCATTATTTTGTATTTGTCGTACCTCTCGAAGGAATTGACAAAGCCCGGTTTATTAACGGGATTAACCAGTTTAACCAGGCCGGTTACGCAACCCTTCAAC